>PWEU01000333.1 GCA_003554005.1 Nitriliruptoraceae bacterium | reverse complement strand
GCCGACACCACGATTTTCAGTCGTGTGCTCTACCAACTGAGCTACCTGACCCTGACACCACCGAGGTGGCGTCGTCCCTCCGCCGAAGCGGCGTCGCCACCGGGATCGCCGCGTGTGGTGCGGCACGCGCGGACGGGCCTGGAACGACGGCGGCCGGTCCGTGGACCGGCCGCGGGAGCGGACCTGACGGGATTTGAACCCGCGACCTCCACCTTGACAGGGTGGCGAGCACTCCAAGCTGCTCCACAGGTCCTTGCGATGCTGCTGATCGTACCGCGGCGCACAGAGCCGCTCGTAGGCCGCGCGGGACTCGAACCCGCAACCAGCGGATTAAAAGTCCGATGCTCTGCCAGTTGAGCTAGCGGCCCAGGTGCTGACAGCTCCCGTGGGAGCAGCGCGCGGAGACTACCCGTCACGGCCACACCTCGCCAACCGCAGCGGTACCCATCTACGGTGCAGCGCGCATGCCGTCCCCGACCGCTCCGAGGGTGTGAGCTGCGGGGCGGTCGCCCACTCCCAGGAGAGCTCGGTGCCCACCTCACCACCCGATCCGGCAGTCGACCCAGCAGGCGACGCCGAGGTGGTCGTGCTCGACGCCGCCGACCACCTGCGCGAGGTCCTCTGGCTGCTGGACGATGCCGAGCGTGCGGCCGGGCTGCCGCTGGTCGACGAGTCCGAGCGCGAGCGGCTCGATGTCCTGGCCAGCGGCGGGACTCGCCCAACGAACTGGCGCTCGGCTCTGCTGTGCCGCGGCACTGAGGCGGTCGCCTACACCGCGGTCACAGCCTCGTCTGAGGCTGGCCGGGGGAGCGGGGACGTCGCGGTGCGGCGGCCGATCCGCGACGCAGAGCGGGTCACCGCACGGGCCCTGATGGCCGCTCGCAACCTGGCTGCTGGGCTCGACGTGCCCCACGTCCAGGTATGGATGCGTGCCGTCGGCCCAGCGGAGCACGACGCGGCCGCGGCCGCCGGCTTCCGTGTGGAGCGCCGGCTCTACGTCCTCTCTCGCGCGCTCCCCACCGACGACCCCGTGGGCGCCGTGGCCCTGGAGCGGCTCACGGCGGCCGGCACGATCGTGCGCGCGTACGTGCCGGACCACGACGATGCCGAGGTGGTCGCGGTGCTCGCGGCGGCCTACGACGGCACCGATGACGGCGGCTGGGACCTCGCGCGCTTCCGCGGGCGGCGCAGTTGGTCCTGGTTCCGACCCGAGGATCTCCTCGTGGCTGCTGAACCCGACGGCACGATCGCTGGCCTCCACTGGCTCAAGCGCCGTGGCGCCGGCTCGGGTGAGGTGTACAACCTCGCCGTGCACCCCCGCGCCCAGGGCCGCGGTGTCGGTCCGGCGCTGCTGCACGCTGGCGTCTGCCACCTCGCAGACATCGGGTGCGACGAGGTCGTCCTGTGGGTCGACGCCGCCAACGAGCGTGCCGTCCGCCTCTACCAGCGGCACGGTTTCACGACGCGGTGGGAGGACATCGCGGTCGGCAGTGACACCGGGGCGACGGCCCACTGAGCGCCGCCCCGGTGACCGTTGGTCAGGACACCGTGACCCGCTCGTCATCGACCGCGTCCTCGGGGCCGCGGTGCACGCGTTGGCCCGGCGGCACCAGCTTGTAGCCCCCCCCGCGGACGGTCACGATCATCTGCTCGTACTCGGGGCCGAGCTTCGCACGCAGCCGCCGCACGTGGACGTCGACCGTGCGAGAGCCGCCGAAGTAGTCGTAGCCCCACACCTCCTGGAGCAGCAGCTCCCGCGTGAAGACCCGGTTCGGGGAGTTCGCCAACGCCTTCAGCAGCTCGAACTCCTTGAAGGTCAGATCCAGCGGCTGTCCGCGGAGCCGGACCTGGTAGCTGTCCTCGTCGACGACCAGGTCCCCGACGTTGGCGGCACGTTGTGGCGCCTCCGCCGTGGCACGGTCCGTGGCCAGCCGCAGTCGGGTCTCGAGCTCCGCGGGCGAGCAGTGGGGCAGCAGCCAGTCGTCGAAGCCCCAGGACATCTTCATCGCTGCCAGGGCACCTTCGGCGATCACGATGAGCACCGGCTTCGCCCGCTCGTGCAACGAGGCGGCTCGGCTCGCGCCGGCGGCCCGCCGCAGGTCGGCGGTGGCGTCGACCAGCACGAGGTCACACCGGCTGATGGCATGGAGTGAGTCCGGTTCCAGCGGGAGCTCCTGCACCGTGTGGTCGAGGAACTCGAGACCGGGCAGCAGCGCGGCGCTGCCACCGGCCTTCTCGGTGAGCACCAGCAGGTGCACCCTGTCGCTCCTCGTCGTCCGGGGTGGGGGTCGGCCGCCAGCCAGACCCGCGCGCAGTTCCTCGCGTGGCGGTAGGCGTGGTCACGGCAGCGCCGAACACGCCAGCGCCCCGGCACGTCGCACCAACCGGTGCGGGCTTCGTCGCCGGGGCTACCGTGGGAGAGCATGCCAGCATCCCCCCGTCCCGTCCACCCGGCGTCGGTTCGCTCCCACGAGGCGCGCGCCATGGTCGCTGCGGCGCAAAGGGGCCCGGTACGCCGCTTCGCCGAGGCCAGGGGACTGGTCGGCGGCTTCATCCGCGACCACCTCGGTGTCCGGCTGCGGGCCGCTGATGGCACCGCGCTGGCGGCGTCGTACCTGTCCGGGCCGTCGGACGCCTGTGGTGCCGTGGTCCTGGCCCACGGTTTCGCCGCCAGCCGGACCAAGCCGGCCTACGTCCGGCTGGCCGAGGCGCTGTCCGAGCGGGTCCACGTGCTGGCCTTGGACCTCCGAGGTCACGGAGCCTCCGCGGGACACTCCACGCTCGGCGACCGGGAGCACCTCGACGTCGCCGCCGCCGCTGCGTGGCTGCGGGCCTGGGGGCAGGACCGCATCGTGCTGGTCGGCGCGTCGATGGGCGGGACCGCCGTGCTCCACGCGGCGAGTCGGGCGGTCGGGGCCACTGGCGTCGTCACCATCTCCGCTCCGGCATGGTTCCGCAGTCCACCCCCTCCTGGCCCGATGGTGGCGCTCGATCGCCTGTGGCGGAGCCCCGTCCGGCGTGCGGGGCTCCGGGCCGCGCTCGGCGTTCGGCTGGCTGGGCCGGACGCGTGGGGTCCACCACCGCACCCGGCGGAGATGGCCGCGTCGATCCGCGTCCCACTGCTGGCCGTCCACGGGGTGGACGATCCGTACTTCCCCGTCGGTGACGCCGAGCAACTGGCGGCGTCGAGCGCCGGTCCCAGTCGCGTCTGGGCGGAGCCGGTCGGCTTCGGGCACGCCGAGGACGGGTTCGGTCCCGCCTTCTCGGCCCGCCTCGCCGAGGTGGTCGCCGAGGTGGCAGGTCGCGGCCGGTTCGGAGGGTCGGCGTGATCTCCCGGCCCGTCGATGACGCTCGACACCTCGCCCCATAGGCTGCCGGCGCCGACCCCTCCGGAGTGGCTTCTGGGCTGCTCGGGCCCGGTGTGGGTCGTGTCACGAGCGGGTCGAACAGCGGACGAACGGTGTCGTCGCATGAGCGCAGAACGGCCAGCGACCTCGCCGCTGGCGCAGGACGGCGATGCCATCGTCCAGCAGGTGCTGGAGGTGCCGACCCGGGCCGGGATCTACCGCCGGCTGCGCACCGAGGGGCGTCCCGTCTCCGCTCGTGAGGCCGCGGACATGTTCGGGCTGCACCCCAACGTCGCCCGGAACCACCTCGACGTCCTGGCTGACGCTGGCCTGCTGGTGACCGGCACCCGCAAGCACCCTGGCGGCGGCCGGCCCGCCCGCGTCTACGTCGCCCGGGAGCAGGTCGCCGGCGTCCGTGACCCGCAGGTGCCCCCGGGCAGCCAGCTCGCCGTCCACACGGTCGTGCAGTTGATCGCCGGGCTCGCCGAGCACCGGGAGAAGCTCGCGATCCTCGCCGAGGAGCAGGGTCGGCGCCTGGTGTCGACCGCGGCCGGACGGGCGTCGGCGCGTGACCTCCAGGCCGCCGCCGTGGTCGCCGTCGCCGCTCTCGGGGCCGCCTTCCCCGAGGTGCGGCTCAGCGAGGTGGACGAGGCCCGTGCGGTCATCGAGGGGCTGGACGTGGGGCTGCGGCTGATCGGCGAGGTTGATGGGCAGGTCGGCGATGCCCTGGCCGCCGGCTTCGTGCGCGGTGCCCTGGCCGCCGCGGGCGCTCCGGTGGAGGCGACGGCGCGCAGTGGGCGCGTCGAGGTGGTACTCGATGCCACCGGGATGGGGGCGCCGCCCTCGCCGGTCGAGACCGTGGACGCGCGCCGCCTCACCCTGGAGCAGGGCGTGCACACCGCGATGCGTGCCATGGTCGAGCTCGCTCCCGGTGATCACCTCGAGGTGCTGACCGACGAGCAGGCCGCACCGGCCGGCTACGCCCGGTGGGCTGACCGCGCGGGGCACCAGGTGATCGACGTCGCACGTATCCGTGACCTCAAGGGGCGCCGGGCGGTCCGGATCCTGCTGCGGAAGGCGACCGGCCGCTGAGAGCCGACTCGGAACGATTCTGGCTTTGCCGTTCCACCGGTCCGATGGCACGATGCCCACGGGCCGGCGGGTGTCGCCGGGTCATCGGCGGCATCGGGAGCGAGGGAGCAGGCCATGGACTTCCGTCTGAGCGAGGAGCAGGAGGCGTTCCTGGGCTCCGTGCGCGCGTTCGCCCGCGAGCACGTCGAGCCGGGCGTGCTGGACCGGGACCGGGCGGGAACCTGGGACTGGGACGTGTGGAAGCAGGTGGCGGGGTTCGGGCTCACCGGCCTGCCCGTCCCGCCGGAGTACGGGGGCTCGGGCGCCGACGTGCTGACCACGGGGCTGGCCATGGAGGGCCTGGCCTACGGCGGACGGGACGCGGGGTTGAACCTCTCCCTCGGCGCGCACCTGACGATCGGGGCGATGCCCATCGCCCTGCACGGCACCGAGGAGCAGAAGCAGCGCTGGTTGCCCAAGCTCGCCGCCGGCGAGACCGTCGGCGCCTTCGCGATCACCGAGCCCGACGCCGGTTCCGACACCGCGAGCATGAAGACCCGCGCGGAGCGACACGGCGACACCTACGTGCTGAACGGGACCAAGACCTTCATCACCAACGGCTCGCTGGCCGAGGTCGTGACCGTGATCGCCCGCACCGATCCCGAAGCTCCCGCAGGACAGGCCTTCACCGCGTTCCTCGTCGAGAGGGGCACACCCGGGTTCGAGGTGTCCAAGGAGTTGAAGAAGCTCGGCAACCGCACCTCACCGACGGTGGAGCTCTCCCTCGATGACGTGGAGGTCCACGCTTCGCAGATCCTGGGCGACGTCGGGTCCGCGCTGTGGAAGATCGGGTTCGAGTGCTTCGACTGGGAACGCACGGTGATGATCGCCTCAGCCGTCGGCAGCATGCAGCGCGACCTAGAGGAGTCGGTGCGCTACGCCCAGGAGCGCGAGGCCTTCGGCAAGCCCATCGGCCGGTTGGGTGCGATCCAGCACAAGGTCGCGCAGATGCGGCTCCGGCTGGAGATCGCCCGGCTCCTCCAACGCCAGGCGGCGTGGATGAAGGACGAGGGGATCGAGCACTCCACCGAGGCGGCGATGGCCAAGGCCTACATCGGCGAGGCGGGCGTGGAGTCGGCGCTGGACGCGATCCAGCTGCACGGCGGCTGGGGGTACGTGGACGAGTTCCACGTCGAGCGCTCGCTGCGTGACGCCAAGCTCGCCGGCATCGGCGGAGGCACCACGGAGATCCAGG
>PWEU01000084.1 GCA_003554005.1 Nitriliruptoraceae bacterium | reverse complement strand
GCTGAGGAGGCACCGAGTGAACCGGCGACTCACTCCCTCGGAACTTCGTGCGCGCGGCCGGGAGGTTCGCCAACGCGTACCGCGCAGCTCGCACGCGGGCTTCGAACCGGCGCCGGACCGCACGGATCCGTTGGAGACCCTCGCCCAGCAGGACCAGGCTCGGGTCCCGGAACTCGTGCCCATCCGCTACGGGCGGATGAGCGTCTCGCCGTTCGCGTTCTTCCGTGGCCAAGCTGCGGTCATGGCGGCCGACCTTGCGACCACACCGACGACGGGGATCACGGCGCAGCTGTGCGGGGACGCCCATCTCGCGAACTTCGGGACCTTCGCGACCCCGGAACGCCGCATGGTCTACGACATCAACGACTTCGACGAGACACTGCCAGGTCCCTTCGACTGGGACCTCAAGCGGCTGTCAACGTCCCTCGTGATCGCGGCCAGGCATCGCGGCTTCCACGACGAGGTCGGCAGCGACGCGGTCAGGTCGGCCACCCGCACCTACCGCACCAAGATGGGGAACCTCGCGGACGCCGACGTGCTCGACGTCTGGTACCAGAGTGTCGATGACCGGGAGATCCTGGAGGTGCTCGACGACCGGGTCAACGAGGGTGCGCTCGACCCCGAGGCCGCGGCCGACGCCCGCAAGCTGTTCGACCGCGCCCAGCGTCGCACCAGCGAGCATGCCGCCCGCAAGCTCACCGAGGGGGTCGATGGCGAGGTTCGTTTCCGCGAGGACCCGCCGCTCCTGTCCCGGACAGCGATGCCGGATGACCGCCTGGAGCGGGTGTCGCGCTACCTCGAGCAGTACCGCGAGAGCCTCCCCGCCTACCGCCACCAGTTGCTCTCCCGCTTCGAGGTGATCGACACTGCCCGGCGTGTCGTGGGGGTCGGGAGCGTCGGCACCCGCGCCTACGTTGTGCTGCTCCACGGACGCGATGCCGAGGACCCCCTCGTTCTGCAGGTCAAGGAGGCCGGACCCTCCGTCCTGGAGCAGCACCTCGGGGCCAACCCCCACCCTCCTGCCGGGCGGCGCGTGGTCGAGGGCCAGCGCCTCATGCAGTCCGCGAGCGATCTGTTCCTCGGCTGGCTGAGCACGACCGGGCTGGACGGGCAGGAGCGCGACTACTACGTCCGGCAGTTCAGGGCCATGAAGGGCAGTGTCGACCTGGAGCGGATCAGCCCGGACCGGCTCGTCGCCTACGCCGGTCTCTGCGGGAACCTGCTCGCGGCAGCCCACGCCCGCAGCGGCGACGCCGCGGAGATCGCGGGCTACCTCGGTTCAGGCGGTCGGTTCGAGGCGTCGCTCGTGGCGTTCTCCCAGGACTACGCCGACCTCAACGAGACGGATCACGCTCGACTGATCGAGGCGATCGCGGACGGGCGGATCGCCGCGGAGGTCGGTGCCTGAGGCCGACACCTCCGCTGAGGCGAACGTCCTCCTGGCGGATCCGCTCGATGAGTCGGCGGGGTCTCACGTCGGGGACGATGCGCTCCACGGCGTCGGGCGACGGCAGTCGGCTCACGCCTCGCTGCCGGGGATCGTCGGTGTGGTCAAGCCACCACGGCACCGACCGTGTGGCCCGGGAACCTCACCCGTTGCGCGTGCACCCGCTGCCGGCGACACCGACCGGGCTCTGGTTGCCTTCCGGAAGCGCGCCGAGAGGGATTCGAGTCCCCGACCGCCTGATCCACACTCGCACGGCTCTACGCGAACTGAGCGAAGAGGTCGAGCCCGGGCCGGCGGCATCGGCGTCGAGCTCAACGTCGCCTTCCAGCTGCGCCAGTTCGACACCGCCCTGACGATCATCATCCTGATCCTCGTCGTCGTGCTCCTCGTCGAACGGCTCAGCAGCCACGTCCGCACCCGCTTGATCAGCGGCTGACCGCTTCCCCTCCCATCAGACCCAGGCCGGTGTCACACGCGCCGAGCGGCGATCCAGACGGTCACGTCGTCCTCGCCGACGGGGTCAGCCGCGACCCTTTCGATAACCGCGACCGTCTCATGACCATCCGGATCGTCCAGTGGGACCGTCCACGAGCCTGCGGTGAGGGCGACGAGCTCCAACACGCACAGCTACCCGACCCGGGCGTTCCCGTCCCGCAGCGGGGGTTGCCGATCAGCCGGGACGTCGAGGGCCACCTCCAGCGCCGCCGCCTGTTCGTCGTCCACCCGGACCGTGAACCCATTCACCATCACGACACCTGGACCCCACCTCGGCCGGCCATGGCCCGGGATCCGTGGCTGTCTGCTGTCAGCGCACGTCGAACTCAGGACACGGGATCTTCCGGCCGCGGGTCGCGCTTGCGCTCCGCACGGTGGGCGTAGAGGATCGGTTCGATGTAGCCCGCCGACTGCTCGGCGCCCTCGAGCACGAGCGCGACCGCCGCTCGGAACGCGGGACCGTCGAAGCCCGGCGCCATGGGCAGGTACGCGAGGTCGGCGGCGTTCTGCCGGTCCACCACCGCAGCCATGCGACGCAGCACGTCCAGGACCTCGGTCTCGGTGGTGACGCCATGACGCAGCCAGTTGGCCATGTGCTGCGAGGAGATGCGGCAGGTGGCGCGGTCCTCCATCAGGGCCACCCCGTCGATGTCGGGCACCTTGGACGAGCCCACCCCCTGGTCGACCCAGCGAACGACGTAGCCGAGGATGCCCTGGGCGTTGTTCTCGAGCTCAGCCAGCCGCTCCGCGTCGCTCCAGTCGGGGACGGGGGCGCCCGGGATCGTCAACAGCTGCTCCAGCGAGGCGCGCTGTTGCCCGGCCAGTTCCTCCTGCCGGGCGGCCACGTCGACGCGGTGGTAGTGCGTGGCGTGCAGCGTCGCCGCGGTCGGCGAGGGCACCCAGGCACAGTTGGCCCCGGCCTGCGGGTGGCCGATCTTCTCCTCGAGCATGGCCACCATGAGGTCGGGAGCGGCCCACATGCCCTTGCCGATCTGGGCGCGACCACGGAGCCCGCAGGCGAGCCCGATGTCGACGTTGCGGTCCTCGTACGCCAGGATCCACGGCTGCGACTTCATCTCGGGCTTGCGCACCATGGCACCCGCCTCCATCGAGGTGTGGATCTCGTCGCCGGTCCGGTCCAGGAAGCCGGTGTTGATGAACGCGAGGCGTCGACGTGCCGCCCGGATGCACTCCTTGAGGTTGGCGCTGGTCCGCCGCTCCTCGTCCATGATCCCGATCTTGACCGTGTCGGGTTCGAGGCCCAGGACCCGCTCCACGTGGTGGAACAGCTCGTCGGTGAGGGCCACCTCGTCCGGGCCGTGCAGCTTGGGCTTGACGACGTAGACCGACCCGGCCCGCGAGTTGCGCAGGGCGCCACCGCCGTCGAGGTCGTGGAGGGCGCAGGCGACGGTGATCATCGCATCCAGGAAGCCCTCGGGGACGGGCGCCCCGTCAGGATCGAGGACGGCGTCGCTGTACAGGTGGTTGCCGACGTTGCGGACCAGCATCAGGCTGCGGCCGTGCAGGGTGGCTGTCGTGCCGTCGGGGGCGGTGTACTCGCGGTCGGGGTGCATGCGGCGGGTGAAGCTGCCGCCGCCCTTGTCGACCTCGGCCGTGAGGTCGCCACGTAGCAGACCGAGCCAGTTGCGGTAGGCGTGGACCTTGTCCTCGGCATCGACGGTGGCGACGGCGTCCTCGCAGTCCATGATCACGCTGACCGCGGACTCGAGGATCACGTCGGCGCCCCCGGCGCGGTCCGTGCGGCCGACCCGGTGGTCGCGATCGAGCCGCAGTTCGACCACCAGCCCGTGGTTGCGGAGCAGCAGCGCCTCCGGGGCCGCCGGGTCACCGACGTGTCCCGCGAACCCACCCGGATCCGCCAGCCCCGTCCCGGCACCCGCGGTCTCGACCTCGAGCGCACCGTCCCGAACCCGGTAGGCGTCAGCGTCAACGTGAGAGCCGTGATCGAGCGGGAAGGTGTCGTCGAGGAACCGGCGCGCCCACGCGATCACGCGCTGTCCGCGCGCCTCGTCGTAGGGACCGTCCGGTGGCGGATCGCCCAACGCATCGGTGCCGTAGAGCGCGTCGTACAGCGACCCCCACCGGGCGTTGGCCGCGTTGATCGCGTACCGGGCATTGGTGACCGGCACCACCAGCTGCGGACCGGCGATCTCAGCGAACTCGGCATCGACGTTCGCGGTGTCGATGGAGAAGTCCTCGCCGTCCTCGACCAGGTACCCCAGCCCGCGCAGGAAGGAGCTGTAGGCATCGAGGTCGATCGACTGCCCGGCGCGCTCGTGGTGCCAGCGGTCGATCGCCGACTGCAGGTCGTCGCGGACCTCGAGGAGGTGCCGATTGCGGGGGCCGAGGTGGTCGATCAACTCGGCCAGCCCGGACCAGAACCGGTCCGGGGTGACGCGTGTGCCCTCGAGCACCTCGTCGTCGACGAACCGCTTGAGCAGCGTCGCCACCTCGAGACCGCTCACGGCCGTCCGATCCGCGGCGGTGGTGTCCATCGACATCGTTCCTCCCGACAGCCGACGAGATCTTCGGCTCACGACGAGAGTACTTCCACCGCAAGGAGGACGACCCGGCAGTCGGACGTTGCAGCGGCACTGACCGCCGACCTCGAACAACGCTCCCCGTCACCGTCTTCGCGCGGATGAGGGTCTGCCAGTCCTCGGCGTCCTCGCTGGTCGGGAGCATGGCGTCAGGGCGCACCCCCGTTGATCCGCAGCCAGGTCGGAGAGCGCGCCGGAGGACAACTGGTAGTAGCTCATCGGCCACCTCGTCGGCTCGCTGCCGGACGCCGGGTGACCGTCGCCGCGCGGGGCCGACGCGCTCGCCGGAGCGGTGCGGATCGCAGCCTTCCATAGCGTCGCGTTCGCGTTCGTTCCCTCGGTGGTGACGCAGCTGGCGAGCCGACACCCACGCCTGCGCGTCGACTTCGAGGTGTGCGAGCCCGACGGACCCATCGCCGGGCTGCTCGCACACGACCTCGATCTGGTCGCGGACGAGCAGTTCCTCGGCAGGCCGATCGTCCCCGACGACCGTCTCGATCGGGAGCTGCTGCTCGACGAGCTGACCGGGATAGGGTTCGGTGGACGGGTGGCGGGGCGCCATGGTCCCGCAGTTGCGCCGTGGCTGCGGGGCCAGCTCGACGATCTCGTACCGGGATGAGGTGATGTCGGAGACGCCGTGGGGCCCTGGCTCGGCGCTCGAGCCGTTCCCGTTCACCAAGTTCCTCCCACCGCTGCTGGACGACCGCTTGGCGACCGACCACCTCGTCGCTCGACTGGCCACAGCGATCAGCACGCGACCGTTGACGGTGGTCACCGCACCGGCCGGCTCCGGGAAGACCACCGCCCTGGCTGCCTGGGCGGCGCGCCACGGCGACGACGTGGTCTGGATCCGTCTCGGTCCCGAGGACGACGAGCCGCCACTGCTCGCAGCGGCGTTGCTGGAGGGGGGGCGCCGTCACCTCGGCAGCAGCTTCGGTGGGCGGCTGGCCCAGCTGCTGGCCTACACGGCCACCGCACCCACAGCTCGCCAGCTGGCGACCGCGTTGGTGAACGACCTCGGGGACCACGGCGCGGTCGCACTGGTCCTCGACGACGCTCACGAGCTGCGCCACCGCGCGAGCTGGGAGGTGCTCGACACGTTGCTGGAGCTGCGACCGCCGGACGTCAGGTTCGTGTTCGGCAGCCGGGTCGAGCCCCAGGTCTCCATGGC
>PWEU01000245.1 GCA_003554005.1 Nitriliruptoraceae bacterium | reverse complement strand
CTCCCGTTGACCTCAGCCGGCACGGGTCAGGGGAAGACGGGCCTTCCCGCGCCGGTCGACCCGGCGCAGCAGCGATCGTGCGTCACCGGCGGTGGCGGCCACGGCCTCCTCGGACGGCGGTTCGGTGGGCACGGTTGCCCCTGCGTCGCCCAGCGCCGTCCCGCGCTCCAGCCGCCGGGCGCGGACCCACGGGGCGACGAGATGGGGAGGCAGCGGCCGGGAGAGCAGGAAACCTTGGACGGTGTCGCACCCGATCCGACGGAGCTCCTCGAGCGAGGTCTCCTGCTCCACGCCCTCGGCCACGACCTCGAGCCCGAGCGCGTGAGCGAGCTGCACGATGGACCGCACGACGGCCACCCCGGCGCCGTCCTCCTCCATGCCGAGCACGAAGGAGCGGTCGAGCTTCAGCTCGCTGACCTGTAGGTGCCGCAGCACCGCGAGGGACGAGTACCCGGTGCCGAAGTCGTCGATGGCCAGACGGACCCCGAGCTCACACAGCTCGGCGACCACTCGGGCGGCCCGCTCGGGGTCGACCTGCAGCGCGGTCTCGGTGATCTCCAGGGTCAGCTGCTCGGGTGGGAGGCCACCGTCCTCGAGCAACTCCGCGAGATCGCCCGGGAAGCGGGTGTCCTGGAGGTCGCGAGTGGAGATGTTGACGGCGATGGGCACCTCGATCCCGGCGACGACCCACCTCGCCCGGTCCTCGCAGGCGGTGCGTAGGACGTGACGGGTCAACGGAGCGATCAGCTCGGTGTGCTCGACCGTGGTGATGAAGTCGCCGGGTGGGACGATCCCGTGCTCGGGATGGTGCCACCGCAGCAGCGCCTCGACCCCGACGACCTCCCCCGAACCGATCGCCACCTTGGGTTGATGATCGAGGCGCAGTTGGCCACGTTGCATCGCCAGGTCGAGCTCCCCCAGCAGCGACAGCCGGCCGGGGACCGGGGCCCGCTCACTCAGGGCGGCGAAACCGACCGGGACCCCGCTGCGCTTCGCCGCATACATCGCGGCATCCGCGCGCCGGAGCAGGGGGCTGGCGTCCAGGCCGTGGTCGGGGAAGCGAGCGACCCCGATCGAGGCACCGATCGACAACCGAACGTCCGCGACCACGTAGGGCCGCGAGACCTCACCGACCAGCCGGTTGGCGAGATCCGTCAGGTCGTCGTAGTCGTGTTCCCCACGCACGAGGAAGGCGAACTCATCGCCTCCGATCCGCGCCGCCACCTCGATGCCGGACAGGTCGGCGAGGCGGTGCCCGACCTCGCCGAGCAGCTCGTCACCGACGTGGTGCCCGAGCTGGTCGTTGACCTCCTTGAACCGGTCGAGGTCCATCAGCAGCACGGCGAAGCGGTGGTCCAGCTTGGCGGTGGCCGTCAGATGGTCGAGCCGCTGTTCCAGGGCACGACGGTTGGCCAGCCCCGTCAGGGGATCGTGGTAGGCCTCGTGCTCGCTGACCGAGGTCGCCCGTGCCGCCCAGCCCAGCGCGATCACGGCGACGAGCAGCACCGGCAGCAGCACGAGGGCCTGCTCCGCGAGGAGGACGACGATCGGGGCCCAGGCGACCAGCAGCAGGTGGATCCTCGGTTCGAATGCGCCACGGTCCTGGCGCAGGAGGACCAGCAAGGGGGCTCGCGTCACGGCGGCTGCGGCTCCGGCCCGGAGCAGGATGTCCGGCAGGTAGACCGCGGCACCGACCAGCAGCACCGTGCCGAGCAGCCACCAGGTCGAGACCAGCGACCACGAGGGCGCGCCGAGCCCGAACCGCACCAGCAGCGCGCCGGTGACCAGGCCGAGCAGAACCGCGTGACCGAACTCGGTGGCCCACCTCGCCACCTGGCAGGGCCCACCGGTCCGACGGGGGATGGCCGCACCGACGGCGATCCCGGCGAGCGCGACGTCCGGTGGGGCGACGAGGAACAGCGCGAGAACGAAGGTCGGTGCCGTCGTCACCGTTCCCAGCACCGCCGGCTCGACCGACCTGATCGGCAGGTGGCGTGCCGCAGCGAACAGGACCAGGATCGCCAGCGGGCCTGGTTGCGTGAACGTCTCCCGGACGGCAGCGAGCTCGGGACGAACCAGCCACAGCGCCACGACCGCCGGGACCGCGAGCAGCGCTGCGTAGCCCCGTTGCTGCCAAGGGCTCGATGCACCGGCGGACACCACGGCTCCTCACGTCGGGCCGTGCGATGGCCGGACGACCCCTCCGTCAGCATCGGCGAGGTGGCGGCGAGCCTTGAGCCGTGCACCAGGTCACACGACCACCGTCGCTGGCTGGCGTCCCAGGTGGGCGGTACGCCGTGCCCGCGTCCCGGTGGTCACGCGCGAGCGGCCACCGAGGCGGGCGTCGGATCAGTGGTGGTCGTCGGCCGGCGGCGTTGGCGGCGGTGTCGGACGCCAGTCGCGGACCATCGGGACCCCGCGCGCATCCAACCGTTCTCGGCTCGGATGCAGCCGGGTGAGCAGGAGCAGCGGCAGCAGCACCACCACCACGAGTATGACCACCTGCCACACCGCCATCCCTGCACCCTCCTGTGATCGCGTCCACCTCAGCGTAGCGACGTGATCTCCACACCAACGGCTCGCTCGACCCACCGGACGAGTTCACTGTGGTCCACCGCGCCCAGCTCGACCGCGGCCGCGGTGGTGAGCTCCTCGACGGTCGACAGCACCTGCCCCTCGACGCCGGCCTGCGCCAGCACGTCCGTCGCCAACCGCACATCCTTGGCCAGCAGCGCCAGGGCGAAGGTGCGCGGGAACTCCCGGGTCAGCACCCGCTCGGGTAGCAGGGTCTGGGTGGCGAAGGACCGGCCTGTTGAGTTGCCGATCACCTCGAGTGCCGCAGCCGGGTCGACCCCGGTCGCCGTCAACGCCACCAACCCCTCCGCCGCCGCCCACAGCGAGGTGGCCAGCAGGGCGTTGTTGACCGCCTTCACCGCCATACCGGAGCTGACGGGACCGACGTGGACGACGCGAGCCGCGACGGTCTCGAGCACCGGCCGCACCAGGTCGAGATCCTCGACCTCCCCACCGACCATCACCGTCAGGGTCGCGGCCGCCGCACCGTCGGTCCCGCCCGACACCGGAGCATCGAGGTAGCCGACCCCGTACCCCTCGAGCAGCCGCGCAACGTCCCGGCTGCCGGCCGGGTCACCCGAGGTGTGGTCCACCCACACCGTCCCCGGCCGCAGTGCCGGACCGAGCACCCGGGCGACCGCCGCCACCTCGACGTCGGTCGGCAGGCAGGAGCAGACGACCTCCGCCGCGCCGACCTCCTCGAGCGAGCGCGCGACGGTCCCTCCATGAGCTGCCTGGTGTTCCACAGCGACCGCCGCCGTGCGGTTCCACACCATCGTCGGCCAGCGGGCCGCGAGGTTCGCTGCCATCGGCCGCCCCATCGCGCCGAGCCCGAGGTACGCCACCTGCATGTCACACCCTCCTCGTCACGGAACGACCGGTCGCGGCTCGCTCCAGGTCACCCTCGCACCCGGCTCGATCCCCACCTGCTCGAACCACCCGCCGGGCACCTCCAGGGCCACACGGTAGGGCTCGGGCGGGCTGGTGGTGGGGCAGTCGCTGGAGCGCTCCGCCTCGCAGGGCACCATCGTTGCCAGGGTGTGCGCGACGCCGTCGGCCCCGATGAAGGCGATATCGAGCGCGATGAACGTGTTCCACATCCAGAACCCACCCGTGCGTTCCTGCTCGAACAGGAACAGCATCCCCACCCCGTCCGGCACCGAGGGCACCTCCATCAGCCCCCGCGCGCGCTCCTCACCGGTGGCCGCGACCTTTGCCACCACCTCGTGCTCGGCCCCGTCGGACGTGATCGTCACCACGGCCTCGTCGAGGCCGTCGACGGCGGGATGCAGCGCGGGCACGATCCCTGCCACCGGCTCCCCCGAGCGGTCCGGGCCCGCGCCCGAGCGGTCATGCTCCGCGCCCGACGCCCCCGGCTCCTCCGCCGCCGTCGGCGCATCCTCGGAGCCGACCGACCCGCCGTCACAGGCTCCGAGGAGGCCGAGCAGCGCCAGCAGCACGATCGTCACCAAGGCACCGACACCGAGGTGGCGGCGGGCGCCGGGTGGTGGTGACCCGGACCCGCCCGCGGCCGTCAGCGGTGTGGACATGGGCCGACCCTACCCGGGCCACAGCGCCGCACCGCCCGACAGTAGGCTCGCGGTCCATCCCCTCTGACAGGAGCGGCCAAGATGCACGAGCTCGCCGTCACCGCCATCGGGAAGGACCGACCGGGGATCGTCGCCGCGGTCACCAAGGTGCTGCACGAGCGGGGCGGCAACCTCGAGGATTCGGCGATGACGATCCTCGGCGGTCAGTTCGCGATCGTGCTCCTGGTCGCGACCGAGGACGACCCCGAGGAGCTACGCCAGGCTGTGCGCTCGGCGACCGCCGAGTTCGACCTGACGGTCTCCATCTGCCGAGCCGACGCGGCCCGTGCGGACGCCGAGCCCACCCACCTGCTCAGCGTCTACGGCGCCGACCGACCGGGCATCGTCGCCGGCGTCACCGGCGCCCTCGCCGAGGCCGGCGCCAACGTCATCGACCTGGAGACCCAGGTGATCGGCGCCGAGGCGGAACCGGTCTACGCCATGCTGATCGAGCTGGCGACCGACGCGCCCGACGCCGTCACGGACGCGGTCGCCCGGGCCTGCGCTGCCCTGGGCGTGGACCACACGCTGCGTGCCGTCGACACGGAGACCTACTAGGTGCCGGTCAGGAGGGTCGTCCCCTCCCCCGCACGGATCCTGAAGGGGATCGCCGGCCCGGTCGGTGAGATCGGTCCGCGCGAGCGTGCCCTGGCCCAGGACCTGGTCGACACCATGTACGACTCGCCCGGGTGCGTCGGGTTGGCGGCGCCGCAGCTCGGGGTCGCCTCCCGCGCCTTCGCGCTCGACGTCTCGGTGATGCGCAAGCCCCCGCCGGGCAACCACGGCCTGGTGGTGCTGTTCGACCCCGAACTGGTGCTGGCGACGGGATCGGACCTCAAGCGCGAGGGGTGCATGTCGGTGCCGGACTACACCTGCGACATCCGTCGGGCGACCGACGTTGTCGTGCGTGGTACCACGCCCGAGGGAGGGACCCGCGTGGTCGAGGCCACCGGGTTCGAGGCCCGGGCGTTCCAGCACGAGCTCGACCACCTCGACGGCATCCTGGTCCTGGACCGGGTGGCGGCCCGCGCCGACGTGTTCCCTCGCAAGCGCCGCGCGAAGTCCGGCGAACACCTCAAGTAGACCCGCCGCCCTCGGCGGGCCCGGTGCGCGCGGCGCCACGGGGCCGGCCGGCACGGAGCCGACTCAGCGCTCCAGTGGCCGGCAGGCGGTGTTGCCATCGATCGCCACCTCACCGGCCGGCCGCTCGAGGACCACCGTGATGCGCAAGCCATCACGCCGGCCGAACAACTCGCCCTCCGACTCGCCCGGCACCAGTTGGTAGCCCGCGTCGGTCAGGATGGCTGCGGAGCGCTCCAACACGGGGACCCCGTCGGGGATCGGCCCTCGCAGCGAGACACGGTTGGACGCGCCCTGCCCCGTGGTCACCAGCTCGCACCGGTCTCGACGACCCAGTGACGAGGCGGAGGTCACCTCGAGCTCGACCGCGACCGCGATCTCGTCGGTGAGCCGCACGATCTCGTCCTCCGCCTGGTCGATCCGGATCGTGGCCTCACCGAACCGAGCGCAGGCGCTGAGGAGCACGACCATGACGAGCGCGAGGGTCACCGCAGCCACGCGACGCCG
>PWEU01000095.1 GCA_003554005.1 Nitriliruptoraceae bacterium | reverse complement strand
TTGGGCAGCGCACCCTCGACCTCGATCGCCAGCGTCTGTGGCATGCGCTGGGGCAGGGTCTGGGTCGCGAGCACGTGCTCGACCTCGGAGGTGCCGATCCCGAAGGCCAACGCGCCGAAGGCCCCATGGGTGGCGGGGTGGGAGTCCCCGCAGACGATCACCGCGCCCGGCTGGGTCAGGCCGAGCTCGGGGCCGATGATGTGGACGATGCCCTGGTTGCGGCTGCCCATCTCGAACAGCTTGATGCCGAAGTCCTCGCAGTTCTGGCGCAGCGCCTCGATCTGCTTCGCGGACAGCTCGTCGGCGATCGGCAGCTCACCGCGGGTCTGGCGCGGGTCGGTCGGCACGTTGTGGTCCATCGTGGCGATGGTCCGGTCCGGGCGCCGGACCGGACGCCCGGCCACCCGCAACCCCTCGAAGGCCTGCGGCGAGGTGACCTCGTGGACGAGGTGCAGGTCGACGTAGAGGAGGTCCGGCAGGCCCTCCTGGGACCTGACCAGGTTGCGCTCCCAGATCTTCTCGACGATGGTCTTCGGCTGCATGCTCCGGTTCCTTACGTCTGCGGTCGAACGGGGACGGGCGATCCGCGGAGGGGCCGTCAGCCTCCCCACGTCGTGGGCGCCGAGGTGGCGCTCAGCTGGTCCAGCGGCTGGTCGCGCCGGGGGCGACCGAGCGGTAGTCGACCTCCTCGGGACGCTGCACCTCGACGGTGACCTCGCCCGAGCCGGTGGACTCCGTGTACGCGGCGGCCACGTCGGCGACCAGCCGTGCTTCCTCTTCGGGGGTGTGCTCGGGCGGGACGTTCACCCGGATCACCGTCATGATGCTGCCTCCTGGTCGGTGCCGGATCGGTGGGGCGCCGACGTCACCGTCGGCGCCCCGGACCGATCAGGGCTTGAACTCGGGTCCGCGGTGGACCAGCCGACGCGATCGGTTCAACGCGTCGACGTAGGCCCGTGCGCTGGCCTCGACGATGTCGGTGGAGACGCCGCGCCCGGTGAAGCGCTGGTTGTCCTCCCCCTCGACGGTCACCGTCACCTCGCCGAGGGCGTCGATCCCCCCGGAGACGGCGGTGACCTGGAACGAGACCAGGGAGACCTCGTCCCGGCCGACGGCGTGGCGGATCGCGCCACAGGCCGCATCGACCATCCCGTCGCCGGTCTCGGTGGCGGTGACCACCGAGCCCGGCTCCTCACCGACCGCAGCCGCCACCTCGGCGTCCGCGAGCCGGATCCCGACCGTCGCCCGGGGCGGTGCGACGGTCCCGCCGGCGACCTCGAGCGAGATGAGCTCGTAGTCGTCGGCGGCCTTGATGTGCGTCTCGGAGATGACGATGGCTTCCACGTCCTCCGAGCTCACGATGCCCTTGCGGTCGGCGAGCTCCTTGAAGCGTCGGAAGGCGTTCTGTCCCTCCGCCTCGTCGAGTTCGAAGCCGAGGTCGTCGACCGCGGCGAAGAAGGCGGGGCGACCGGAGTGCTTGCCCAGCACGATCTGGGAGCCGTCGGCGCCCACGTCCTCACTGGCCATGATCTCGTAGGGGAGCCGGTCGGCCAGCACCCCGTGCTGGTGGATGCCCGACTCGTGGGCGAAGGCGTTGGCCCCCACCACGGCCTTGTTCTTCTGCACGCCGTAGCCGGTCAGGCTGGAGACCAACCGGGAGGTCCGGGTCAGCTCCGGGGTGTTGACGGCGTGGTCCACCCCCAGCAGGTCCGCCCGGGTGCGGATCGCCATCACGACCTCCTCGAGCGAGCAGTTGCCGGCCCGCTCACCGATGCCGTTGACGGCGACCTCGACCTGGCGGGCACCGTTGCGCACCGCCTCGAGGGAGTTCGCGACGGCCAGGCCGAGGTCGTTGTGGCAGTGGACGCTGAGCACCACGCCCCGCGCGTCGATGGCGGGGATGCGGCGGCGCAGCTCGGCGATCCAACCGCCGAAGTCATGGGGCAGGGCGTAGCCGACGGTGTCGGGGATGTTGACCGTGGTAGCGCCGGCCTCGACGGCGGCGGCGACGATGTCGACGAGGAAGGGGAAGTCGGTACGCGTGGCGTCCTGGGGGGAGAACTCGACGTCATCGGTGTAGGACCGCGCCAGCTCGACCGCGCGGATCGTCTGCTGGAGGATCTCGTCCTCGGAGGCCTGCAGCATGTAGCGGCGGTGGATGTCGGAGGGCGACAGGAACGTGTGGATGCGGTGACGCTTCGCGGGTGCCAGCGACTTCGCGGCGGCCTCGATGTCGCCGGGCATCGCCCGGGCCAGCGCGGCGATCACCGGCGGCTCGCGATGATCGGTCTCTCCCTCTCCACCCCCCGGGCCGCGGGCGGCGCGGGGCGCGTTGCCCACCACCTCGGCGACGGCCATGACCGCGTCGAAGTCGCCCGGCGATGCGGCCGAGAACCCCGCCTCGATCACGTCGACCCGCAGGCGGGACAGTTGCTCGGCGATCTCCACCTTCTCCCGCGCGTCGAGGGAGATACCGGGTGACTGCTCACCGTCACTAAGGGTGGTGTCGAAGATGGTGACGTCGCGGCCTGTGGCCACGATGGCCTCAGCGGCCTGGTCGGTGTCGACCGGTGTGCTCATGGGTCCTGCTCCTGCTCCCGCACGCTGCGGTGCTCGCGCCTGTCCTTGTGAAGGTCCTCCGCGTCACCGTCGTCGTGGGGTCAGGACGGCGCCGCGGCATCAAAGGACGAGCAGCAGGAAGAGGCCCAGGATGAGGGCCTGGAGCGCGTGCAGCAACCCGCGACCGGCGTCGGCCGGATCGAGAACGGGGCTGGAGATGTCGCGCATGACGGCGAGTATGACGTCCACCTCCCCTCGGATGCAAACGCCACCGCGCGCTGAGCGGCCCATCGCGTGCGCCACACCTCACCGTGCGGAGGTGTTCACCGGCGCCACAGGGACGACACGTTGCCCACCCGGGCTGCACACCCATTAGCGTCCCGCCCATCCGACCGACGCCAAGACCGACGCTGAGGCCGACGCCACGATGGTTCCCCCCGCGACGCCGAGCGACCCTGCGGCGCTCGAACCGCCGCTGCTCTCCGACGCCCGTACCACGGCGCTGCAGGCCGCCTCTCACGCCGACATCGAGGTGGAGGACGCCCACACCCACGCGCGGCTGCGCGACGCGGTCCTGCTGTTCGATGAGGTGTGGGGGCGCAACGCCCAGGCCGGCAGCATCTTCGCCCCGGAGGCGCTGACCGCCCTGGCGCACGCCGGCGGGCAGGTCTCGCTCGCACGCCGCCGCGCCGACGCACAGGTGGTCGCGGCCACCGCCGCGTTCCTCGGCCGGGACCACGTGACGGGCACGGTGCACCTGCACTCCCACGTGACCGGCGTCGTCGCTGGCGAGGAGAGCCGCGGCATCGGTCGAGCGATGAAGTGGCACCAGCGGGCCTGGGCACTGGAGCGGGGCATCCGTGAGGTCCGCTGGACCTTCGACCCGCTGATCCGCCGCAACGCGGTGCTCAACCTGGCCCTGCTCGGCGCCGGGGTGAACCGCTACCTCGTCGACCTCTACGGCCCCATGCCCGATGCCCGCAACCACGGGCTGCCGACCGACCGGCTCGAGGCCAGCTGGGATCTGACCGCCCCGCGGGTGCGTGCCGCAGCCGAGGGCCGGGTGGCCACGCCGGACGTCGAGGCGCTGCGGGGCGCAGGTGCCCAGACCCTCCTGGACGTGGGCGAGAACGAGGAACCGGTCCACACCCCGACCACCGCCCCCCGCCGTCTCGTGCGCATCCCAGCCGACATCGAACGGCTGCGCCGCGAGGCACCCGAGGTCGGCCGGGCCTGGACCGAGGCCATGCGGGCCACCCTGGGAGCGGCGCTCGGTGCCGGCGCCCGCCTCACCGGCTGCACCCGTGACGGCTGGTACGTGCTGGCCGAGCCGGCCGGGGTGCGTGAGCTCGCGGACCGACGGTGAGATCCACGCGCCCGCTCCCGCCCGTCGCGGTGACCGCCGTCGACCTGGTCCGGGTCGTGATGCCGCTGGTGCGGCCCTTCACCACCTCCTTCGGCCGCCAGACGGTGCGGACGGTGCTGCTGGTCCGGATCCGGGGCGGCGCGGCCGACGACACCGAGGTGGTCGGCTGGGGCGAGTGCGTGACCCCCGCCGCGCCGGTGTACTCCGAGGAGTTCACCGACGGAGCTGCGCTGGTGCTGCGCGACCACCTGGTCCCGGCCCTGCTGCGCGATGGACGGGAGGTGGGTGCGGAGCACGTCGGTGGGCGGCTGCGCCACCTGCACGGCCACCGGATGGCCCGGGCGGCTCTCGAGGTCGCCGTGCTCGACGCCCAGCTCCGCGCCGTCGACCGGCCGCTCGCCGACCACCTCGGCGCCGTCCGCGACCGCGTTCCCGCGGGCGTCAGCGTCGGGATCCCCGACGGCGGGACGGACGCCCTGCTCGAACAGGTGGCCGGTTACCTCGCCGAGGGCTACCTGCGCATCAAGGTCAAGGTCGAGCCAGGGTTCGACGTGGCCCCGGTGACGGCGCTCAGGGGGGCCTTCGGCGCGGTGGCGCTGCAGGTGGATGCCAACGCCGCCTACGACGCCGACGCCCCCGACCACCTCGCCGCTCTGGACGCCCTCGATGAGCTGGGTCTGGAGATGCTCGAGCAGCCCTTCGGGCCCGCGCGGCTCCGCGACCATGCCCGGCATGCCCCGAGGTGGCGCACCCCGGTGTGCCTGGATGAGTCGATCCACGACGCGGCCGACGCCGCCGACGCGATCGCGATGGGGGCCTGCCGGATCGTCAACATCAAGCTCGGTCGGGTCGGAGGCCTGGTCGAGGCGGTCGCGATCCGGGACCGGTGCCAGGAGGCCGGGGTCCCCGTGTGGTGCGGGGGCATGCTCGAGACCGGCATCGGGCGTGCGGCCAACGTGGCGCTGGCCGCCACCGAGGGGTTCGACCTACCAGCGGATACTTCCGCGTCCGATCGCTACTGGGCCGAGGACCTGACCGAGCCGTTCCACCTCCTCGACGGGCATCTGGCGGTACCGACCGGCCCCGGCATCGGCCGCGAGCCCCGTCCCGAGGCCCTCCGGGACGCCGAGGTGGAGCGTTTGTCCGGCTGAAGCTCAGCCGACAGACGGTGGTCGGGTCAGGTCGGGTCAGGTCGGGTCAGGTCGGGTCAGGTCGGGTCGGGTCGGGTCAGGTCAGGTCAGGTCGCGTCGGCGACCGTCGCGACCCGGGAGCCGCTACGCAGGGTCTCCTTCGCCACGCGACCGATCCGGGCCACCCGCTCCTCGTCGACCGGGTCGTCGAGCTCCGCGCTGGCCAGGACCCGGTCGATCTGAACCGCGACCACCTCGCCCCGGTCCGCACTGTCCGCCACGTGCTCCGCGACGTCGATCAGCAGCGTGAGCAGCGCCGCGAGCACCTCCGGATCCGTGCGGCCGTAGCGCCGTGCACCCCCGACGGCCAGTTCGAGCAGCGCGGCGAACCCGGGCCGCGGCGCCGCCACCCGGACCTGGCCGTCCTCGTCCTCGACGACGTCGTCGCCCAGGGGATGGGCGGCGTAGCGGCACAGCACCGACGACATCTGGGTGACCGCCAGCGCGGCCGTGGTCGGATCGTTGATCCCCGGTGACAACGCTCGGGTCGCCACGTCCTGGAGCTGGCGGAGCCCGAAGGCCAGGTCGGTGGACTCGGTCCGGTCGATCCCGAGGTAGACGTGGCGGTGGACCAGGGCCGACAGCTCGTCCCGGCCACCCGGGCCGGTGTCGTCGTCGTTCCCCCCCCCCCAGGCCAGGGTCGTCCCCTTCGTGACCCAGTCACCGAGCGTCGGCCGCAGCCGGAGCCTGACCCCCGCGGCGCGGGCGGCGTCGGAGAGGCGGTCGATGTCGACCAACTGGAGGAAGCCGTCACGCCGCGCCCAGACGGGGACGGCACCGGCGGGGGGATCCGGGGCCAGGCGGTCGGGGATCGTCTCTCGGTCACCCGGGACCACCGCGAGCTGCTGCGTGCTGAAGGTGACGATCTCGTGCATCACCACGTCCACGCGCAGGTGTTGGGTGACGTAGTGGATGAAGTAGAGCAGCAGGCCGACCGCCACGAAGGACAGCACCAAGGCCGCGGTGACGGCGAGCCGAGGCACGAAGGCGTCGATGCCCTCCCCTTCGGAACGGACCAGGCGCAGCACGCCCACGGAGAACACCGCCGAGCCGACCATCCCGCTCATGACCAGCTGGACACGTCGGCTGCGCAGGAAGGTCCGCAGCAACCGGGGGGTGAACTGCGAGGCGGCCATCTGCAGCGCGACGACCGTCAGGGAGAACACCAGCGCGAGCACGGTGATCGTCGCGCCCGCCAGCTGGGAGAGGATGGCGCGGGCGCCGTCCGGGGTTCCTCCGAACACCAGGTCCGGGGGGAGCCAGGTCGGCAGCGGCTCCAGCTCTGCCAGCAGCGGCGGGAGCACCACCGCGATCAGGACCGTCAGCGTGGGGACCAGCCACAGCGAGTCGCGGAGCTCGTCCCACCAGCCGCTCAGCCTGACGTCCACCGCCACGGTCATCCCCTCGGTCCGTCGCTGGGTGAGGCTACGTCGCGGCGACGATGGCCGCCGGGCGCGGCGGACGCATACCGCAGGGAAGCCTGACCGGCCGGTGGGCGTTCAGTGAGCGCTACCGTCCCGACTCCCCCGCGATCGAACGGCCGCGTCAGCCCGATCGCCGCCGTCGATGCCCGAGAGGCCCCACCACCGTGACCTCGCTGCTGCTGCCGCTGGCCCAGATCCCCTCCCCGCCCCGGCCCGGGATCGAGCTCGGGCCCCTGGACCTGCGCATGTACGGCGTCCTGATCGCGGTCGGCGCGTTCCTGGCGCTGCAGCTCATGGTCAAGCGCTACGAGCGGTTCGGGGGCTCACCCGAGATCGCCGAGAAGGCCGGCCTGCTGGCCCTGCTCGGCGGGCTGCTCGGTGCCCGCATCGGCTACATCATCCCGCGTTTCCTGGAAGACGGTGCCCACGGCGCGGCCTACATCACCCGACCCGCGGACATCCTGGCGATCTGGCAGGGTGGGCTGGCGTTCTTCGGCGGGCTGGTCGGAGGGGCGCTGTTCGTGATCGTCTACGTCCGCGCCAAGCGTGCCGACATCCCGGCCATGATGGACGCGGTCGCTCCCGCGTTGCCGCTGGCCCAGGCCATCGGGCGGTGGGGGAACTACTTCAACCAGGAGCTGTTCGGCCGCCCCACGGACCTGCCCTGGGCGCTGGCGGTGAGCGACCGGGTCGCGGAACGCGCCGGCTACCCGCCGGGCACCACCTTCCACCCGACCTTCCTGTACGAGTCGCTGTGGAACCTCGCCCTGGTGGGTGTCCTCCTGTGGCTCGACCGGGCCGGGAAGCTCCGACGGCGTGGCTCCCTGCTGTTCGTCTACCTGATCGGCTACGGCATCGGCCGTGGCTGGATCGAGACGCTGCGGATCGACACGATCGAGCGGTACTTCGGGCTGTCCCGCAACAACTGGATCGCGATCGCCGTCGTACTGCTCGGCGTGGTCGGCCTGGTGTGGTGGGAGCGGAAGGGGCCCGGCCAACGACTGGACGGCCGCACCGACACCGACTGACCCGATCGCCGCGCCACGCGGTGTGGGCTACACCCGACCGGAAGGGAGCTCGACCATGTGCAGCAAGGCCACCTGCCGCGCCTGCGGCAAGACGACCTGGACGGGCTGCGGCCAGCACGTCACCCAGGTGATGGCGCGGGTACCGCGCGACCAGCAGTGCACCTGCACCGATGCCGAGCGTCGTGCCGCCGCCAGCTCCGGTGGCGGCTGGTTGTCGAAGCTGCTCGGCCGCTGAGCCGGGACGACGCACCGACGACGGGGCCGCTCAGACGGCGGCGAACCACCCCATCGCGCCCCGGTCGGCCAGGCTCGACTGGTGCGGATGGAACATGTAGCGGCCCGGTTCGGGCAGGGTGAACTCCACGATGGCCCGCTCCCCCTGGGTCAGCGCCACGATGTCGGTGTGCTCGTCGGGCTCCAGGGCGGTCCCGGAACGGAAGACGTCGAAGGTCTGGGCGTGGAGGTGGAAGGACGCGATCGGGTCGTGCTCGAGCAGGTTGACGAGGTAGACCCGGACCAGCTCCCCCACCGGCACGCGGATCGGGAACCGGTGGTAGGCGCCAGCCACGCCGTTGAAGGCCACCAACTCGTTGCGGCCGTCACCATCGAGGTCCCAACCACCGAGCACCAGCACGACCTCCAGTGCCGGTGGTCTGCCACCCGGCGGGTCAACGATCATCGCGCCGTACAACCCGCGGCCGATGTGCTCGGCGATCGGCGCGGTGTGGCAGTGGTAGGGGTGCAGCCCGAAGGGCTCGGCGACCACGTCGTAGGTGAACTCCCCGCCGGGCGGGATCGGCTCCCAGCCGTCCATGGCCGGATCGTGCCGGCCATGGAGGTGGACGTTGTGGGCGTGGGAGGTGTGGTTCGCCATACGGATGCGGAGCCGGTCGCCCTCGGTGGCACGCAGGATCGGACCCGGCACCGAGCCGTCGTAGGTCCACGCATCCACGATGACCCCGTCACCGACGGCGAGCTGGCGCGCCGTCACCGACAGGTCGTAGGTGCGGGTGACGCCACGGCGGCCGTCGGGCGGCGGGGGGAAGGTGACCGCGTCGAGGTCGGCCTGGGTGAGCGAGGTCGGTGGCGCGGTCGCATGGCCGTAGAGACCGTGCTGCGTTCCGGCCGAGCTACCCACCACCGCCGATGGCGGCTCCGCGGCCCCGTAGACGTGGTGTTCCGGTCCGCGGTCCTCGGCGGCAGCCAGCGCGTGACGGTGCGGGATCAGCTCGTGACCGAGCACCCCACCGCCCACCGCGAAGGCCCCGGCGATCCCGGCACGCCGCAGGACGTCCCGGCGGCTCCACCCCGCCGGTTGTTCCTCGGCGGCGTCCGGCTCGGAGGTGGGTTCCCCGTCCATCAGCCTGCGGCGCCCATGCCTGCGGTGACCCCGAGCACCGCGAGCCAGGCCAGCACCCCGCCGCCGACGTAGGTCGCTGCCAACCACCGTGGGACCGACGGGCTGACCAGCAGGTACCCGGCCGCACCGACGACCGGGACGACCAGCACCACCAGCGACCAGCCGACGGCCGCCCCCCTGCCCAGCTCCGCCCCCTTCACCCGCGACGACAGGTCCCACAACGCGACGGCGATCCAAGCCGCCAGCACGGCGAAAGGCAGCACCGTCGCGTACAAGCCGATGACCACCTGCAGCGCACCCATCACGTGACCTTCCGTCGTCGTGCGTCGTCGGACCTCACAGCAGCCCCCCCAGCACCGCGGCCATTCCCAGCAGCAGGCCCAGGACCAACGTGGCGCCGACGACGCTCATCCACCGCAACCACCGCGGCAAGCTCGCGCCACCGGCCAGCAGGTAGGCGGGTGCACCGAGGAAGGGGATCACCAGCACGCCTGCGGTCCAGGCGACCGTGGCCCCGACACCCAGGTCGTCGCGACGCGCGAGGTCGAGCAGCGCCAGCGCCACCCAGGAGGCGAACAGCGCGAAGGGTGCCAGCCAGCCCAGCACCCCGAACAGCAGGGAGAACCCGCCCAGACCGAGCGGCACCCCGCCCACCAGCGGCACGGAGCCCCGGTCGACGACCAGCTCCGCCGGCGCGTCGGGCACCTCGATGTCGTCGAGGTCCAGCCCGAAGCCGGCGAACACGTCCACCGCCGGGACCACGGGCGCATCGACGCCGCCCGGGAGCGGTGGCTGGTCAGGCGGGTGGGGAGTGTCGCGGTGGTCGTTGACCGGTTGGACGCCGAACTCGCTCTCGGCCACCAGGCCCACGAAGGACAGGGTCGGCGCCAGGTGGTACCGCGACGGGAGGCGGAACGCGCCACGGTCGGGATCGGCGGGCCCGGCCTGCGCCCCCGAGGCCGCATCGGGCCCGCAACCGGCGGTCGTCTCCAGGGCGCCGGGCACCGTCCGCGAGGGCGTGTTGCCGTCGAAGCAGTTACCCGTCAGCGCCGGGCCGGCCAGCACGAGGTCGGCGTACCCGGACCCCTCGATCACGTTGTCGGTGACGACGTTGCCGCCGCTCATCCAGAAGTTGCGGCTGAGGTTCGGCCCGACGGTCACCGCGCTGCGCTCGTGGTTCACGATCCGGTTGCGGGTCACCAGCGTGTCCATCCCACCGGTCAGCAGCACCCCGTTGCCGAAGGCCGACCACTGCAGGCCGAGCGCCGGGGCCTCGCGGCTGTCGTTGTCGTGGATCAGGTTGCCGGCGATCGTCACGCGACCGAAGGGTGGCAGCCGTTGGGAGTCGAGGGTGTTCGGCACGATCCCCGAGACGTTGTGCCGCCACACGGAGTCGACGATGAAGACCTCGGAGGCGTTGGGGCCGGAGTAGCCCATGCCGTTGTTCTCGGCGATCACGTCGGTCAGGACCGCGTCACACGGGTCGCACTGCCCGACGTAGAAGCCGGCGTCCTTCGAGCCGCTGGCGTAGCTGTGCTCGAACAGTCCGTCGGTGGAGTCGAAGGCGTAGATGCCGTAGATCGCGTTGTTGATCGAGGTGAGGTAGGAGCCGCGGTAGCCACGCACCTCGGTCCAGTAGATGCCGTTGCCGGTGGTGTTGCGGACGGTGAGGTTCTCCACCGCGACGCCGTCGGCAGCGACGGTGTTGATGCCGATCGGGCGCTCGTGTTCGCCGTCGACGATGACGTCGTTGCGGTCGGTGCCCCGGATGGTCAGATACGGCGTTGCGATGTCGCCCTGTTCCTTGTAGACGTAGCGACCATCGTCGGCGAGGTACTCGGGGGTCTCCGGCGCCGGAGCGATCAGCACCAGGTCACCGGGGTCGGCGGCATCCACGGCGTTCTGGATCGTCGGATGCTCCTGCGGTACCCGACGGGTCACACCGGTCCACTCCGTGACCTGCTCCTCCGGGGCGTCATCCCCCGCCGCCTGGAAGTCCACGTCGCCGACCACCAGGGTCGCGGCCATCCCTGACGTACCGTCAGGCGGTGCGTGCAGGGAGCAGTAGAACCGGTAGACGCCGGGCTCGTCGAAGGGGACCACGACCTCCTCGTCCGGCTCCATCAGGTCGAACCGCTCGCCGCCGGCCGCCTCGCCGGTCGACCAGGCCCCGTCGACGTCGATCGCGTTGTGCGGCACGACCCCGCGGTTGCGGAAGCGCACGGCCTCGCCTTCCGCGATGCGGGTCACCTCACGGTCGAAGAAGTTGTCCTCCATGTCGATGGTGCTGGCGACCTCAGGGGCGCTCGAGCACGCCCCTACGAGCACCGCAAGGGCGGCGAGGGCGAGCGCCGCGCCGAGCCCGACCCCAGGACCGGACCCACGTCTGCTCCACACCACCGTCCGTCTCCCACGCCGACCACACCCACCACTGGCGGGCGGAACGGTAGCAAGCGATGCGTTCCGTGGGCGACCGCGCCGGTCCGCGACCGCGGGGTCGGGAACCGGTCAGCAGTGTCCGGTTCTCGACCCCGCTGCGCCTCCGTGGACGTCGCGGGGCAGGAAACCGGACAGCGGTGGCCGGCTCCCGACCCCGCCGCGAGGTCACGCACCGGTCAGCAGTGTCCGGTTCTCGACCCGGCCGCGCCTCCGTGGACGTCGCGGGGCAGGAAACCGGACAGCGGTGGCCGGCTCCCGACCCCGCTGCGCCTTCGTGGACGTCGCGGGGCAGGAAACCGGACAGCGGTGGCCGGTTCCCGACCCCGCCGCGAGGTCACGGGAGCCGCGCTGCTCACCCGACCCGGCGCGGCAGACCGACGGCCACGTTCACGTCCCCGCCGTAACGCACGTGGGTGGGCGGGCGTCCCTCAACGTCGTAGCCGGCTGCCGTCGTGAGCCCGTCGTCGAGGTGGTGCAGGCGCGCATGGCGCAGGGGCCACGGGCCGTGGTCGACCAGCGACCGGCGCACGTGCCCGCGCGGGGTGGCGACGTACAGCGACCACCGGGCGGAGAGGAAGTCGTCGAGCGGCGTGCGCTCCGCCTCTGACACCCGCTCGCCGACCTCGACGACGACGTGGCTGCGGGTCCCGGCGGGAGCGGGCCACCGCCGCTCGGCGAGGTAGGCGATCCGCTCGCCTCGCTGCCCGATGCGCATCGCGGACCAGCAGTAGGGCAGCTGGTAGCCGAGCCGAGCGACCGCGGTCGGGGCCAGCCGCGTGATGTCGAGGGAGTGGAAGTACACCCCGCGGCCGCCGTCGGGTCCGACGACGTAGGTCCGCACGTTGGTCTCCGGGAAGGTGCCCTGCGGCAGGGGGACGCCCCGCGGCAACCGCCGGCTCCCCACCTTCGGCCAGGGGCCCAGCCCGATCCCGGCCATCCGGAAGGGGATCAACCCGACCCAGGCCCGGCCGTCGTGGACATCCGGCGACAGGCCCGCCGGCAAGGCGGTTGCCACCACCTCCGGATCGAGGTCCCAGTGGAGGTAGGTCAGCGACTCCCACCGCATGCGGAGCACGGGCGTCTCGACCGCCGCGGTCGGGGTGGCCTGGATCGGTTCGTGCACGGTGGTCTTCATGGCCACGCTTCGGAGCTGGGCGTCGCGGTGGCCGCCTCCAAAGCCACGCCCAAAGCCACGCCCAAAGCCACGCCCAAAGCCACGCCCAAAGCCACGCCTGGAGCGACGCCCGGAGCGAGGCCCGGGGCCATGCCGGTCAGCCGATCACGGTGCGGCCGTGGCAACTCGGCGAGGAACGCGGGCACGTGCCGTTCGATCGCCGCCACCACGTCAGCCGCGTCCGCATCCTCGGCCAGCGTGGTCCAGCGCACCTCAGGCGCCGTGCAACGGCAACCCGGCAGCGGACAGGTAGGCCTCCCCGAGCGCCTCGGACAGCGACGGGGGCGCGTGGGTGATCGCCGCGAGCTCGGCGGGCACCGCGTCCCAGGCGGTCGCCAGGGTCGCGGCGGCGATCAGTTCCGTGGCCTGCGGTCCCACGACGTGGACGCCCAGCACGGGACCACCGTCCCCCGGTGCGCCCACGGGCGCCGCACCGGCGAGGTGGACGAGCTTCACGAGTCCGTCCGAGCCGGCCATGATCGCCTTGGCGTTGCCCCGGAGGTTGGTGGTCGTGGTCGTGACCGCCTCGTCGCCGTAGCGCCGCCGGGCCTCGGCCTCGGTGAGACCGACCGAGGCGACCTCGGGGTGGCTGTAGGTCACCCGCGGGGTGTGGGTGTGGTCCACGGGGCGGACCTCCTCGACCCCGGCGATGCGGTCACCGACCACCGCGCCCTCCGCGAAGGCGGCGTGGGCCAGCGCCAGGGTGGGCCGGACGTCGCCGACCGCCCACAACCCCTCCACCTCGGTGGCCCCGTGCGCGTCGGTCACGACGAAGCCCCGCTCATCGAGCACCCCGAGTTCCCCGGCGCCGGTCTCCGCGGTGTTGGGTGCCCGGCCGATCGCGACCAGGACCCGGTCGGCGGTCAGCGTGGTCGCCTCGCCGTCCACCTCGACGTCGACGCTGGCGAGCCCGTCCTCGACCGCCACGCCACGCACCTGCGCGGAGGTGAGCACATCGATCCCGCGGCGGCGGTAGGCGGCGGCCAGCGCCGCGGAGCTGTCGGCGTCCTCCAGCGGAAGGAGGCGGTCGAGGGCCTCGACGATGGTCACGTGGCTGCCCATCGGCGCCCACATCGACGCGAACTCGATCCCGATCGCCCCACCCCCGATGATCACGACGCGCTCCGGCGGGCTCGTGAACCACAGCGCCTGGTCCGAGGTCTGCACCACCTCGCCGTCCACCGGCAGCGCTGACACGAGCTTGGGGGTGGATCCCGTGGCCAGGACGACGTGTGGCGCCGACAGCGACATCCCCTCGCCGTCGGAGGCCGTCACCTCGACACCGAGGTGGCCGTCATCGTCGCGGCGCAGCTGTCCGCGCCCGTGGTAGCGGGTGGTGCGGGCCGAGGCCAGGTGGTCCAGCCCCTTGTGCAGCTTGGTGACAACGCCGTCACGGAAGGCGCCCAGCGCGGCACCGTCGATACCCATCGCCGTCAGTTCGAGCCCCAGCACCTCGGCTCGGTGCACCTCGTCCAGCACCGCGGCGACGTGCAGGATGGCCTTGGACGGGATGCACCCGCGGTGCAGACAGGTCCCGCCGACCAGGTCCTGCTCGACGAGCGCGACGTCCAGCCCGCGGGCCGCAGCCCGGAAGGCGGTGGCGTAGCCGCCTGGCCCGCCACCGAGGACGACGACATCGTGCATGGTCAGGGCCTCTTCCTCCGGGGCGTGGCCCGGCTCGGCTCGCTGGCTCAGCTGTGCAGCAGGATGCGGGCGGGCTGCTCGCACAAGGTGGCGACCTCGGTGACGAACCGGCCGGCCTCGCCACCGTCGCAGATGCGGTGGTCGAAGGCCAGGGTGAAGCGGCCCACCCGGCGGATCGCCAGTTCGCTGGCACCGTCCTCGCCGGTCACCACCCAGGGTCGCTCGCGGATCGCGCCGATCCCGAGGATCGCGCCCTCGGGGTGGTTGATGATGGGATCGCCGTCATCGTTGCCGAAGGCCCCGTAGTTGTTGACGGTGAAGGTGCCGCCCGTGAGCTCGGCCGGGATGAGGGAGCCGTCCCGGGCGCGACCCGCGAGCTCCTGGAGCGCGAGGGCGAGCTGCAGCAACGTCCTGGTGTGGGCATCCTTGATGTTGGGCACCACCAGCCCGCGGTCGGTGTCGGCGGCGACGCCGAGGTGGATCGGTTCGAGGAGGTGGATCTCGCCGGCCTCGTCCCCCTCACGGCCGACGAGCCGGGCGTTGAGCGTCGGGTAGCGGCGCAGCGCCAGCACGACCGCCCTCAGCACCACCGCGAAGGGGGTGATCTTGACGTCGTAGCCCTGGGACCTCGCCTGGGCCGTCAGGTCGTGACGCAACTCCCACAGCTCGGTCAGGTCCGCGTCGCGGGAACAGCTGGCCGCCGGGATGTCCCGGCGGGAGGTCTCCATCTTGTCGACGATCCGCTTGCGCACGCCGCGTATCGCCTCCACCTCGCCCGGACGCCGGCCACGGAAGCCGGGCACGGCCGTGCCGCCGGTGGCCGGGACGTCCAGCGCTGGCGATGCCGGGGCCGGGGCCGGGGCCGGGACCTGCTCGGCGCTGGGGGGGGCTGCCACCTCGGTGTCCTCGGGCGCCGGCGCGGTGCCGGCCGCGGGGTCCGTCTGCTCGGCGGCCCGGGCGGCGGCCTTGACGTCGGCCCGGGTGATGCTGCCCTCGGGTCCGCTCCCGGGCGCCAGGGCGGCCAGATCGACCCCCAGCTCCTGAGCTAGCTTCCTGACCGGTGGTTTGGCCAGCGGCTTGGCCGGCGGTGCGTCGGCCGCCGCGTCCACGTCCTCGGGCGCCGCGCGCCGCCGCCGGCGACGTGCCGGGGCGGCGGACTGGCCGTAGCCGACCAGGGGTTGGGGCTCGTCGTCGGCGTCCAACCCGGTCGACGCCCGCGCGGCAGGCGTCTCCCCGGCTGGTGCGGCACCCTCGGCCGGTTCGGGTCCAGCAGCCTCGGAGGGTGCGGGCCCCGCGGCGTCGGAGGGGGCGTCGACACCGTCGACTCCCGGGCCACTATCCGGCTGTTCGGCGACGTCGATCCGCACGAGCACTGCACCGACCAGGACCGTGTCCCCCTCCTCCCCGAGCCGCTCGACGACACGACCAGCGAAGGGACAGGGCACGTCCACCACGGCCTTGGCGGTCTCCACCTCGGCGACCGGGTCGTTCAGCGATACGACGTCCCCGACCTCGACGTGCCAGCGGACGATCTCCCCGTCCTCGAGTCCCTCACCGAGGTCGGGTAGGGCGAAGTCCCGGATGTCGCTCACGTGGCCTCCTCCGTCAGTACGCCAGGGACCGCTCCACGAGATCGAGGATCCGGTCCACGTCGGGCAGCCAGTACCCCTCGAGCTTGGCCGGTGGGTAGGGCGTGTCGAAACCGGTGGCCCGCAGCACCGGCGCCTCGAGGTGGTAGAACGCCGCCTCCTGCACCCGCGCCGCCACCTCGGCACCCAGCCCGAGGGAGCGGCCGGCCTCGTGGACCACGATCGCACGGCCGGTGCGCTGGACCGAGGCGACGATGGCCTCGGTGTCCATCGGTGACAGCGAGCGCAGGTCCAGCACCTCCAGCGACCAGCCCTCCTCCTCGGCGGCCTCGGCCGCGTCAAGTGCGGTCCGGACCATCGGGCCGTAGCAGACGATGGTCACGTCGGTGCCTTCACGGCGGACCAGCGCCTCGTGGGCCGGAGGCGCGGTCACCGGCAACTCGATGTCGGCCTTCATCCAGTACCGGCGCTTGGGCTCCATCACGATCACGGGGTCGTCGCTGGCGATCGCCTCGCGGACCATCGCGTACCCGTCGTCCGGGGTCCCCGGGCTGACCACGGTCAGGCCGGCGGTGTGCACCCAGTAGCTCTCCGGGGACTCCGAGTGGTGCTCGCCCGCACCGATGCCACCGCCGTAGGGGATCCGCACGGTGACCGGCAGGGTCAGCGTGCCCCGGGACCGGTTGCGCAGCTTGGCCAGGTGGCTGACCAGTTGCTCGAAGGCGGGGTAGGTGAACCCGTCGAACTGCATCTCGGCCACGGGGCGGTAGCCGTAGATCGCGAGACCGATGGCGGTGCCGATGATCCCGGACTCCGCGAGCGGGGTGTCGAAACAGCGCTGCTCGCCGAAGCGTGACTGCAGGCCGTCGGTGACACGGAACACGCCGCCGAGCCGCCCCACGTCCTCACCGAACACCAGGACACGGTCGTCCTCGGCCATCGCGTCGGTCAGCGCGCGGTTGATGGCCTGGGCCAGGGTGACGGTCATGCGGCCCCCCCGTCGTCGTCCTCGCGCCGCGCGAGCTCGGCCCGCAGCTCGTCGCGCTGCGCGGCGAGGTCGGCCCGGGGGGCCACGTAGACGTGGTCGAACAGCTCCAGCGGGTCCCCGTGAGGGGCGTCGTAGATCGCGTCGCGGACCGCCTGCGCCCGCTCGGCCGCCTCCTCCTCGAAGCGCCGCTCCGTCGCGTCGTCCAGCAGGTCACGGTTCCGCAGGTGGTTGCGCAACCGGACGATCGGGTCGGTCAGTGCGGCCGCCTCGAGCTCCTCGTCGCTGCGGTATCGGGAGGGATCGTCGGAGGTGGTGTGGGCCTCCATGCGGTAGGTCAGCGCCTCGATCAAGGCCGGTCCGTGGCCGGCGCGCGCCCGCTCCACGGCGCGTCGCGTGACGGCGTAGGTCGCCAGCGGATCGTTGCCGTCGCAGCGGTAACCGGGGAGGCCGTACCCGATCGCCTTGTGGGCCAGGGTCGGTGCCGCGGTCTGCTTCGCCAGCGGCACGGAGATCGCGTACTGGTTGTTCTGGACGAAGAACACCACCGGTGCCCGCATCACCCCGGCGAAGGTCATGGCTTCGTGGGGGTCGCCCTCCGAGGTCCCGCCGTCGCCGAAGTAGACGACCGTGACGATCGGGTTGTCGTCGAAGCGCGCGCCCATCGCGAAGCCCGTGGCGTGCAGGGCCTGGGTGCCGATGGGGATCGACAGCAGCGCGAAGCGGTGCTCGTAGGGGTCGTGATCGGACAGCCACGTCCCGCGGAACAGGTGCAGGAGGTCGGCCGGGTCCACGTCACGCACGATGGCGGCCCCGAGCTCCCGGTAGGAGGGGAAGATCCAGTCCTCGTCCTGCAGCGCCCACGCGGAGGCGACCTGCGCGGCCTCCTGACCGAGGCAGGACGCGTACACCCCGAGCTGCCCCTGCCGCTGCAGGTTGATCGCCTCACGATCGACGCGCCGCGTGATGATCATCGTCCGATGCAGCTCGAGCAGCGCGGCGTCGTCGAGACCCACGGGGTGATCCGGATCCTCGTGCAGGGTGCCGTCGGGGTCCAACAGGTGGACCGGCTCGGCGGGTGGGAGCAGGCTCGTCGGATCGAGCTGTCCCGAGCCGGCACGTTGCAGGTCATCCACCACCTGGCCTCCTCACCACCCGCACGGGGCGACCGGGCTCCCTCCCGGGCGGCACCTCGGGCTGCAGGTTCCCGACCTTAGACCCCACGCCCCCAGGATGCGCGGGTGACTCGACGCGGGCCCCGCTCGCCTGGCTAGAGTGCGAAGGACGCGAGCCAGGAGAGGGAACGCATGAAGATCGTCGCCGGTTTCCTGAGGTCACCGGAGGGTCGGGCGGCACTGACCCGGGCCTTGGAAGAAGCGGTGCTGCGGGACGGGGAGCTGCTGGTCGTCCACTCGATGCGGGGCGGCGAACGCGATGAACTCGAGCAGGTGATGAGCTACCGCGAGGAGTTCGAGCAGCTCGAGGCGAGGTTGCGGGACTCCGGGGTGAACCACCGGCTGATCGAGTACGCGCGCGGCAACGCTCCGGCGGAAGACCTGCTCCAGGCCTCCAAGGACGAGGACGCGGACATGATCGTGATCGGCATCCGGCGCCGTTCCCCCGTCGGCAAGCTGATCCTCGGCTCGAACGCCCAGGACATCCTCCTGCACGCCGACTGTTCCGTGCTCGCGGTGAAGGCCTCGCCACAACACGAGTGAGCGGTGAGGCCGCTCGGGCGTCGTGAGACCCCACGAGTGCGCCCCCGACGCGTCGGCGTCGGGGGCGCACTCGTACGACGACGCCTACACCGCACCCCGTCGGCCGGTGACGATGCCGGCGATCAGCAGGACGACGCCGACCACGAGTCCGAGGACCACCAGGTCGAACACGAAACCGAGTCCGCCGACCAGCAGCGCGAGGATGATGAGCAGTATGGCCAGGTTCATGTGGAGGGCCTCCTAGGGAGGTGACCCATCAACGTGCTCCGGGAACGTCCCGGCGGATGAGCTTCCATCGCAAGGTGTCACCACCTTCCGACCCCTGACAGTGGGCTGGTGGGCACCTGGCCGAACGTCCGAACGGTGGCCGGACAGTCCGTTCACTCCTCGATCGGTCCCTAGCGCTCGTTCGGCAGCACCGGGGCGACCGGTCCTCCCATGGCGTGGACACCTCCGTCGACGTGCACGACCTCCCCGGTCACCGCGGGCATCCAGTCCGAGAGCAACGAACAGACCACACGGCCGACGGGCTCCGGGTCGCGGGGGTTCCAGCCCAGCGGCGCCCGTTCGGTCCACAGGTGCTCGAAGGCGCCGATCGTCCCGATCGACCGGGCAGCCATCGTGTGCAGCGGCCCGGCGGCGACGAGGTTCGCCCGGATACCGAGGGGACCGAGGTCGCGCGCGAGGTAGCGGTTGGCCGACTCGAGCCCCGCCTTGGCGACGCCCATCCAGTCGTAGCCGGGCCAGGCCACCTGCCCGTCGAAGTCCAACCCGACCACCGCGCCCGGACCGACGGCGAGCAGCTCCTTCAACCCGCTCGCCAGCGCGGCGTAGGAGTAGGTGGAGACCTGCAGGGCCCTGCTGACGTCCTCCCAGGGCGCGGGCAGGAAACCGCCATCGAGGCAGGACGCGGGGGCGAACCCGATGGCGTGCAGGAGACCGTCCAACCGGCCCCACCGCTGCTCGAGGGCGGCGGCGACCGCTTGGATGTGCTCCGGCACGGTCACGTCGAGCTCGAGGATGTCCGGCACCGGATCCAGGCGTGCCGCCGCGCGTTCGGTGAGCCGGCGCCCGCGACCGAACCCGGTCAGGACCACCTCGGCCCCCTGCTCCTGGGCGACCCTGGCCGCGAAGAACGCGATGGAGCGGGGGTCGAGGACCCCGGTGATCAGCAGCTTCTTGCCCTCGAGCAGCACGGTGACCTCCTCAGGCCGGGATGTCGGTTGGCGGTGGGTCGGGGTGGGGCGGTGCACCCTCGGTGGCGGCACGGTGGTCGACGGTGCCCGGGAGGCCGAGGTCCACTCCGACGACCACCGCCATCGCCACCCCCCCGTCGTGGGACAGCGAGCAGGCCAGCGGTGCCGGCTCACCGTGCAGGTAGAGCCGGGGGGCACCGTCCTCGGCGGTCCGGACCTCGACGGCGTGGAAGGGCAGCCGCAGGTCGCCGAGCGCCTTGCGGGTCGCCTCTTTGGCGGCGAACCTCGCGGCCAACCGGGCCCGCTCCACCTCGGAGCCCTGGGCGACCCCATCGCGACGCGCATCAGCCAGCTCCCGGCTGGTGAACACCCGGGCCAGCAGCGCCGGTCGCCGATCGATCGCCGCCGAGAGGCGGGCGATGTCGACCAGGTCGCAGCCGGTCCGCAGGCCGCTCACGGTGCCGTCTCCGCTTCCCCACCCCGCACGGGGGCGAAGGTCGTCGTCGACTCCGAGCGGGACAGCTCCGCGAGCCGGGCCTGGAGCTCGAGGCTGAAGGCGCGACGGGCGCGGGGGGTGTCCTCGGGGGGCGGGAAGGCGGGCGCGAACCGCACCGTGACCGCGGCGCCCCGCAGGCGCGGCCGGGCGTCCACGGGCCAGGCCCGCTCGATGCCCTCGATACCGGCAGGCACCACGGGGACCGACAGCTCGGCCGCGACCCGCGCCACACCGCTGCGCAGCCGGTGGACCTTGCCGTCGCGGCTGCGCGAGCCCTCGGGATAGACGACCACGCAGTGGCCGTCACCCAGCAGCGCCCGCACCACGTCCAGAGCGGCGCTGTCGGCGGTCCCACGCCGCAGCGGGACCATCCCGAGCCTCGGGAGCTGGGGCCCGACGATCGGCGCCTCGGTGAGCTCCAGGTCGCCGAGGAAGTGGACCGGCCGGTACACCGCGAGCGCGAGGGCGATCGAGTCCGCGTGGGAGCGGTGGGAGGAGGCCAGCAGCACGGGCCCGTCGGGCGGGACGTGCTCGGCGCCGATCGAGCGGACCCGCAGCCAGCTCCTGAGGATCGGCCGGAGGATGAGACGCCGCGGCGAGCGGGGACCCGGCACCGAGGTCACCGGGACCACGACCTCCTCCGCCGCCGACCGGCGCTGCTCCCCTGAGCCATCGGACGCGCTCACGCCGGGGTGAACACCAGGGCCGCGTTCTGGCCACCGAACCCCATCGAGGTCGACATCACCGCCTGCAACGTCACCTCCCGCGGGGCGCCCGCGACCACGTCCAGGTCGATCTCCGGATCCTGGTCGACCAGGTTGGCCGTCGGTGGCACCCGGCCCTCACGCAGGGCCTGGATGGAGAACACCGCCTCGATCGCACCGGCCGCGCCCAGGGTGTGTCCGGTGACCCCCTTGGTCGAGGACACCGCGATCCGATCGGTGTGGTCGCCGAACACCGCGCGCAGCGCCCGCCCCTCGGCCGCGTCGTTGAGCGGCGTCGACGTCCCGTGGGCGTTGAGGTGGCCCACGGCCGTGGGGTCGAGATCCGCGTCCTGCAGGGCGCGTTGCATCGCGAGCCGGGCACCTCCACCGTCGTCCGGTGGCGCCGTGGCGTGGTGGGCGTCGGCTGACGCGCCCGCGCCGGCGACGACGGCCAGCGGCGTGGCCCCGCGGGCGGCCGCGTGCTCCGCGGTCTCCAGCACCAGCACCGCCGCACCCTCACCGATCACGAACCCGTCCCTCGCCACGTCGAAGGGGCGGGAGGCGGTGGCGGGGTCGGGGTTCTTGGTCAGCGCACCCATCTGGGCGAAGGCGCTGACCGACAACCCGGTCACCCCGGCCTCGACCCCACCCGCCAGGATCACGTCGGCCGCACCGGCCCGGAGCAGGTCCCGGCCGAGATGGATCGCCGAGGCCCCTGCTGCGCAGGCGGTGTTCACGGTCATGTTGGGCCCGCGCGCGCCCGAGCGGATCGCGATCGTGCCCGCGGCGGTGGTGGAGAGCATCTTGGGCACGAACATGGGGCTGACCCGTCCGGGCCCCTTGTCGAGGTAGCGCGGGTACTCCTCCGCCCACGTCTCGGCGCCGCCGATCCCCGAGCCCATCAGGATCCCGGTCCGGTCGGCATCGACGTGGGTGATCCGCTCCTCGCCCACCTCCGACAGTCCGGCGTGGGCGATGGCCTCGCGCGCCGCGATGACCGCGAGGTGGGTGAACCGGTCGAGACGGCGTGCTGCACCGCGCCCGAGCTCGGCATCGGGATCGAACGCCGGTACACGACAGCTGATCTGGACGGGGGTCCCCATCTCGGCCAGCAGCTCGTCGCGCGCCGCCGCCGTGCGACCGGACAGCGCCCCCGCCCACGCCGCGTTCAGCCCCCGGCCCGAGGGGCTGAGGATCCCGACTCCGGTGACGACGACATCGGTCACGCCTGCTTCTCCTTGACCTTGTCGATCGCGTCCTGGACGCTACGCACGTCCTCCAACTCCTCGTCCTCGAGCTTCACGCCGGTCTTCTCCTCCAGCCCCAGCGTCAGTTCGACGACGTCGAGCGAGTCGAGGCCGAGCGCCTCGAAGGTCGCGTCGGCGGTGATCTCATCCTCGGGGACGCCGAACTCCTCGGTGAGGACCTCGGTGAAGGTGGCGAGTAGCTCCTGGCTCACGGTGGTGCTCCTGTGTCGGTGGCCGGCCTCCGGCCGGTCGCGTCGGACTCGGTGGGGTGGTGCGGGTCGGTGCGATGGTGCAGATCGGTGCGATGGTGCAG
>PWEU01000030.1 GCA_003554005.1 Nitriliruptoraceae bacterium | reverse complement strand
GTTCGGCCGGTTCGGACGGTTCGGCCGGTTCGGCCGGTTCGGCCGGTTCGGCCGGTTCGGCCGGTTCGGCCGGTTCGGCCGGCGGTGGCCAGGACGCCAGCCGGACCGAGGTCGAGCCACCCGTGCCCTTCACCCAGCAGCTCGGGCGGGTCACGATCGTCGTCCTGGCCGTGCTGTTCGGGGTGTTCGCGGTGGCCAACAGCCAACGGGTCGACTTCTCCTGGGTGGTCGGCGAGACGACGGTCCGGGAGGGCCCGACCGGTGAGCTGACCGGGGGCGTGCCGCTGATCCTGTTGCTGCTCGGTGCCTTCGTGGCCGGGGCTGTCATCGCCATCCTGACCGAGCTCTACGTGGCGCGTGCCCGTCGGTCCCGGAAGCCCACCGCGGACCGTGGCAAGGGCGAGGGCAAGGAGAAAGGCAAGAAGAACAAGGGCAAGGGCAAGGACCAACCCGGCCGTGGCTGACCGATCACCCGACCGGTTGACGCAGCGGGCGTGGACCCAGCAGCCGCGGCAGAACGGCGGCGGTCGCGGGCCCGAGCTCCACCTCGGTCAGGGCCACCAGGTCGGTGAAGGTGTCCACGTCGTGGTGGATGCCGTCGCGGTCGACGCAGACCGTGCGGGCTCCAGCAGCGATCGCCAGTGCCCGGTGGGCGATGGCTGAGCCCGGGCCGTAGGCGGTGCCGATCACGGCGGCCGGTCGCCGCAGCAGGGCACCCGTCCCGCCGGCGGCCGTCGGGGCGATCACCACCTCGGCGTCGGGCTCGAGGACCCCCTGCACGTCGCCGGGGCGCAGCCGGGGCAGGTCAGCCGTGACGATCAGGGTCTGGCGATGGCTGCCGACGCGGCGCACGGCAGAGGAGAGCGCGTCGTCCAACCCGCCGCACCCGGCGGGGTCGAGGAGCACGTCCAAGCCGAGGCCGCGTCCGGCGATCGCCGCCGTGCGACCCCCAGCGACGACGACGATCTCGGTCAGCCCGGCGGCTGCGAGGGACGCGGTGACGTCGTCGAGCATGGCCATCGACAGGATGGCTCGCTGCTCCGGGTCGAGCACGTCCGCGAGTCGCGACTTGCCCTCGCCGGGAGCTCGCAGGGGTACGAGGGCGATGGTGGGGTCCATGGGCGGCAGGCTAGCTGTAGGGTCCCTTGGAGCCAGCGTCGGTGGGAGGTCACGCGTGGGGCAGGTCGCGGTCATGGGGGCGGGGTCGTGGGGCACGGCCTTCGCAGCGATGTCGACCGACGCAGGCGAGCAGGTCCGCCTGTGGGCCCGTCGCGCCGAGGTGGCGGCGGAGATCAACGAGCAGCACACCAACGCGGGCTACCTCCCGGGGATCACGCTCCCATCGGGCCTGACCGCAACCGACGACCCGGCTGCGGCGTTGTCCGACGCCGAGGTCGTCGTGCTGGCGGTGCCTTCGGTGGGCATCGAGGGAAAGCTGGCCGCCTGGGGGGAGCTGATCCCCCCGGATGCCACGCTCGTCAGTCTCATCAAGGGTGTGGACGTCGGCCCCCTGCGCTTCGGGAGCCAGCTGATCTCGGACGCGCTGGGATGCGATCCGGCGCGGGTTGTGGTGGTCAGCGGCCCCAACCTCGCCCGGGAGTGCGCGGCGCGGCTGCCCGCCGCCAGCGTCGCGGCGAGCCCCGAGCTGTGGCGGGCCGAACGGGTCCAGGCCGCGGTGATGGCCCCCTACTTCCGCGTCTACACCAACGACGACAAGGTCGGGGTGGAGGTGGCGGGCGCCGTGAAGAACGTCATCGCCATCGCGGCCGGGATGGCCCACGGCATGGGCTACGGGGACAACACCAAGGCTGCGGTGCTGACGCGGGGGCTGGCGGAGATGACCCGCCTCGGGGTGGCCCTCGGTGGCAAGGCGCTCACCTTCGGGGGGTTGGCGGGGGTGGGCGACCTGGCGGCGACCTGTACCTCGCCGCAGTCACGCAACCGGACCGTGGGTGAGCGGCTCGGCCGTGGTGAGGCGCTGGCGGACATCATCGACTCGATGAACATGGTCGCCGAGGGGGTCAAGTCCTCCCGAGCCCTGCTCGGCCTGGCCGAGCGGGCCGGCGTGGAGATGCCGATCACGCAGGGAGTGGTCGCTGTCTGCCACGCCGGGCACGATCCCAAGGAGCTGGTCGGGCTCCTGATGTCGCGGGAGGCCAAGCCGGAGATCTACGGGCTGTGACGGCCTCGCCGCGCAGCGAAGGAGCGCCGCAGTGAGTGGTCCCGGCCTCGTCCTCGTGCTGGACGGTCCGACGATGGTCGGGCGTTCGACGACCCTCCACGCCCTCCAGCGGGCATGGCCCCGGGTGCGCCCCGGGCCGCTGCTGGAAGCCGGGCTCGACAGCGCGCTGGCGGCCTTCGGCCCGAGCGCGGCCCGCTGGTCCGAGTTGGTCCTGCCGAGCGCTCCGCCGCCCGATGCGGAGCAGCCCCGGATCACCTGGGGGCCGCTCGGTCGGGAACTGGTGGCCGGGATGCACCGGGTCGCGGCCGCCTGGGCCCGGGCCGGCATGGATGTCGCCATGGACCACTCGCTGTTCAACCACGCCACGGTGGCGGACCTCGAGGCCGCGCTCGAGGGCCTCGAGGTGGTGCACGTCGGGCTGGTCTGCGACCCGGACGTGCTCGACGACCGGGAGCGCGAGGTGGGTTCACGCACCCGCGGTCTGGCCGTCGCGCAGCTCCGCGCCCACCGGGCCGAGGTCCGCCCCGACGTGCTGTTGGACACCACCGAGGCGACCACCGAGGAGCTCGTGGAGGGCATCCTCGAGGAGGTCGCGGCACGGCTGGGTGGCTGAGGGGGTCCACCCGGTGGTGGCAGGCGCCCGGTCGACGCGCCGACCAAACAGGTCGATGCGCTGAACAGGTCGATGCGCCGTACCGGTCGACGGGCTGAACAGGTCGACGCGCCGTACCGGTCGCTCCCGCTGTTGCGAGGAGCTCAGCCGAGCTCGATGCCGAGGGCCTCGACGAGCTTGCCGGTCTGCTCCATAACTCCCTGGGTGAGCTCGCGCGAGCCCGGTCCGACCTCGGCGATCTGCGACCAGGCGTCGGCGACGTCCTCCGGTGTCGGAACGGCGTCGAAGGTCGCCCCCGCTCCCTCCAGCAGCGCGACGCGGGCGAAGTAGCCACCACCGACGGAGAAGATGCGGCCCGTGTCGGGGCAGGCCTCCGACGCCAGGTAGGCGACCAACGGCGAGACGTACTCGGGCTCGAGTCGGTCCAGGAGTTCGGCCGGCATGAGGTCCTCGGTCATCCGGGACTTGGCCACCGGCGCGATCGCGTTGGCGGTGATCCCGTACTTCGCGCCCTCGATCGCGAGCGTGCGGGTGAGCCCGACCAGCCCGAGCTTGGCGGCGGAGTAGTTGGACTGCCCGAAGTTGCCGTACAGCCCCGACCCAGAGGTGGGGCAGATCACGCGGCCGTAGCCCTGTTCCCGCATCGTGTTCCAGGCGGCGCGGGTGACGTGGAAACCCCCCAACAGGTGCACCTGGACCACCGGGTCGAGCTGGTCCTGGGTGAGCTTGGCGAAGGACACGTCGCGGAGGATGCCCGCGTTGTTGATCACGATGTCGACGCGGCCGAAGGTGTCCAGCGCGGTCTGGACGATGGCTTCGCCGCCCTCCCAGGTGTGCACGCCTTCGTGGTTGGCCACCGCCTCCCCACCGGCGGCCTCGATCTCAGCGACGACCTGGTCGGCCATCGACGCGTCCGTACCCGTACCGTCCCGTGCGCCACCGAGGTCGTTGACGACGACCTTCGCCCCACGGCTGGCGAGGAGCAGCGCGTGGCTACGGCCCAGGCCGCCCCCAGCTCCCGTGACCACCGCTACCCGCCCATCGAACTCGATCCCTGCCACCTCGGTGCTCCTTCGTGTGTGTCATCTCGCCGACCGGCCACCTCCTGCGGCCTCGACGTTCCGCGCGGACCCTAGTCATCTGCCCGCTCGGCACGGCATCCGGCCGATCGGCCGCGAGGTGGACCCGGCCGGAGCCCCCGGCAGCTCCGGAATCCAGATACGCGCCGACCGCCGCACCCGGTCAGGAGCTCCTCATGGTCACCCTCGCTCACGCCCGCTGGTTCACCACCTCGGATCCGGCCTACGACTGGTCGTTCGTGCTGGAGACCCTGTCGCTGGTGATGATCGTCTCGGCGATCGTCATCGCGATCGGATGGCGGCTCGTGGCGCCGTTCTTCCCTCGTCCGGAGCTCGGCTTCCTCGGGTTCCTCGGCCGGCTCGGGCCCTGGATCCCGCGCCTGCTCGCGATCCACGCTGGGGTGTCGCTGCTCGCCCTGGCGGCTCGGCTGGAGTTCCTGGTCCCCACCCTCGCGCTACCGGATACGTGGTACGGGATCGGACTCGGGATCCTCGAGGGCATCGTCGGGGTGTGGCTGATCGCTGGCTGGCGGGTGCGCACGGCCGCCTGGCTGCTGGTCATCGCCGGGCCGCTCGGCATGCTGGCCTACGGCGTCGTTCCGATCCTCGAGCGCGCCGACCTGCTCGCCGTGGGGCTCTTCCTTGCGCTGCTCCCACCCGATGACTCGCAGGTCGGGGGCCGCATCACCGTCGATCCCGAACAGGTGCGCGTGGCGCTGTTCGGCCTGCGGTTCCTGACCGGTGTCGCCCTGATCATCCTCGCCTTCACGGAGAAGCTGGCACGCCCCGAGCTGTCGCTGGAGTTCCTCGACCGGTACCCGGCCTTCAACGTGCTGCAGCTCGTCGGCGGCGCGGTCGGGTTCGAGGTCAGCGACCTGGGGTTCATCCAGTTCGCGGCCGGAGTCGAGATCCTGTTCGGGCTGCTCCTGATCTCCGGCGCGCTGCCGCAGCTGGTCGTGATCGCCGCGGGCATCCCGTTCAACGCGACGCTGTTCTTCCTGGGTGCGACGGAGCTGATCGGGCACCTGCCGATCTACGGCACGATGCTGGCGGTCCTGGTGTACGGCAGCCGCGTCGACACCGCTGCGGTGTGTTCCTGGCTCCCGCGGCTGGACGGCAGCATGCGCACGATGCCGGCCCGGGCGAGCGCGCAGTAGCCGGCCGCGCGGGTGGCGATGGCGGCCGTGGCCGCGGTGCCGCGGTGGGAGCGGGCGGCCGGTCGTTTGGGTTGGGGACCTGGCGCCCCGGTTTCCGGTGGTCAGGTTCCCCAACCCTGCGGGCGGTGGCCGTGGCCGGTCGGGTTGGGGAGCTGGGGCCCCGGCTTCCGGTGGTCAGGTTCCCCAACCCGCCCCACGCGGGGGCCGTGGCGCCGCGGGCGGGGGCCGTGGCCGGTCGGGTTGGGGACCTGGGGCCCCGGTATCCGGTGGTCAGGTTCCCCAACCCCGCGGTGAAGGTGCGTGGGGCTGCGAGTTGGGGAGTCAGAGCCCCGGTATCCGGTGGTCAGGTTCCCCAACCCCGTCTCCGGACTTCCCGGACGGGTTCACGGCTTCGCGGGGGCGAGGGGCGTGCGTGGGGCTGCGAGTTGGGGAGTCAGAGCCCCGGTATCCGGTGGTCAGGTTCCCCAACCCCGCGGTGAAGGTGCGTGGGGCTGCGGGTTGGGTGCCTGGGGCCCCGGTATCCGGTGGTCAGGTTCCCCAACCGCGCGCTCGGGGGCGGGTGGTGCCCCCTCGGACCGTGGCTGCCGGAGGCCGCAACGTGAGGCTCGGGTCACCCGATCACGGGAAGTGGTCTGGCAGGTCGTTCTCGTACAGCACGACGTCGCCGGCCGCGGTGTTCGCGCGGACCCACTCGACGGCAGCAGCCCGGTCGGGCACGGTGACCGGTGCCGCGCCAGTGACCGACCGGTAGCCGGCGACCAGGGACCTTCGGTTGGTCCG
>PWEU01000197.1 GCA_003554005.1 Nitriliruptoraceae bacterium | reverse complement strand
GACCGGGCGTTGCGGCCGTCGGCTGCGGAACCGCCGGCCTCGTCCCCGGCGATCACCGCCGACATGCTGGCCGTCACCGCCCCGGAGGTGACCTCCGGGTCCTGCCAGGGCTGGCCCTGTGGCGCCACCCCGTCGCGGGCGATCCCACGCTCGTCCATCAGCGCCGCCACCGGCCCGCGCATCCGGCCCGCGAGCCAGGGGTCCGGCATCGTCGCGTACTCGGGGTAGACCGGCAGGCGCTGGGTGAGGACGAAGCCCTCCTCGGCGGAACGGCGGGCCAGCTCCTCGAGCTGCGGCCAGGGCGCCTCCGGGTTGACGTGGTCCGGGGTCACCGGCGAGACCCCACCCCAGTCGTCGATGCCGGCCCGCAGCAGCAGCGGGAAGGTCCCGGGCGAGAGGTTGGGCGGGGCCTGCAGGTGGACCGTGGGCCCCAGCACGATCCGGGACGTGGCGATCGTGGCCAGCAGGTCCTCGAAGGTGGGCTCCGGGTGATCGCGCATCGCGGTGTCGGGCTTGGCGCGGAAGTTCTGGACGATCACCTCCTGGAGGTGCCCGTAGCGGCGGTGGACGTCGCGCAGCGCGAACAGGGTGTCGACCCGCTCACCGAGGGTCTCGCCGATCCCGATCAACAGCCCCGAGGTGAAGGGCACCGACAGCCGGCCGGCGTCCTCCAGGGTCGCCAGCCGCCGCGCCGGCTCCTTGTCCGGGGCCTGGAAGTGGGCCTCGCCCTTCGCGAGCAGCCGCTCTGAGGTGGTCTCCAGCATGATGCCCATGGAGGCGGCGACCTGCTTCAGCGTCGCCAGGTCCGCCCAGCTCATCACCCCCGGGTTGAGGTGCGGGAGCACCCCGGTCTCCTCCAGCACCTGGATCGACACCGCACGCAGGTACTCCAGCGTGGTCTCGTAGCCCCGGGCCGCCAGCCAGTCGCGAGCGGCGGGGTAACGCTCCTCGGGCTTGTCGCCGAGGGTGAACAGCACCTCGGTGCAGCCCGCGGCCTGACCGGCCCGGGCCACCTCGAGGACCTGCTCGGGAGACTGGTAGGCCGGCAGGTCCTGCTTCGGCGGCCACGCGAAGGTGCAGTAGCCGCAGGCGTCGCGGCACAGGTGGGTCAGCGGGACGAAGACCTTGCGCGAGTAGGTGACCCGCCGGCGCCCGTCGTGGGTCCGCCCCCAGGCGCCTTCGGCGTACCACGGGGCGGCGTCGCGGACCCGGCTGGCCACGGCCAGCAGCCGCTCCAGGTCGGCCTCCCGGGACGTCAGCAGCGCGGTCGCCTCGTCACGGGTGAGCGTGCGCCCCTCCTCGGCCCGGTGCAGCGCCCGGCGGCGCAGACGGGCCAGCACCTGCGGTGCGAGCTCGGACATCACGGTGCTCCCTGTCGGCCGCGCGCACCGTACCGACCCGGCCACGACCTACCCTACGGCGCGCCGACGACCAGGGAGAGGCACGATGTACACGGTGCTGGCAGGGGGGGTGGGTGCGGCCCGCTTCCTGCGCGGCCTGACCCGCCTCGTCCCGCCCTCCGAGGTGGTCGCCATCGTCAACGTCGGGGACGACCTGACCCACCTCGGGCTCAAGGTCTGCCCCGACCTCGACTCGATCACCTACTGGCTCGCACGCGTCGTCCATCCCGAGCAGCAGTGGGGCCGCGCCGAGGAGACCCACGTCGTCGCCTCGGAGCTCGAGCGCTTCGGCCACGAGCCCTGGTTCACCCTCGGCGACCGCGACCTCGCGACACACCTGCACCGCACGCTCCGGCTGTCGCAGGGGGCACGCCTGTCCGAGGTCACGAGCGAGGTGACGCGGGCCTTCGGGGTCGACGTCCGCCTCCTGCCCGCCACCGACGATCCGGTGGAGACCCGCATCACGACCACCGACGACCGCGACCTGCACTTCCAGGAGTACTGGGGGCGTGAACGGGGTCGACCGGAGGTCGCCTCGGTCCGGCTCGCCGGAGCGGAGGACGCGGTCCCGGCCCCCGGGGTGGTCGAGGCGATCGAGGGCGCCGAGGCGGTGCTGCTCGCCCCCTCCAACCCGGTGGTGTCGATCGGCACGATCCTGGCGGTGCCGGGGATCCGCGCCGCGCTCGCTGCGACCACCGCCCCGGTCGTGGGCGTCTCCCCCATCGTCGGCGGCGAGGTGGTCCGCGGCATGGCGCACCGCCTGCTACCCGCCGTGGGTGCCGAGGTGTCGGCGGTCGGCGTGGCGCGCCACTACCGGCAACTGCTCGACGGGTGGGTCATCGACCAGGCCGACGCCGCGCTGGCCGACGAGGTGCGCGACCTCCAGCTCGCCTGCACGGTCACCGACACCATGATGGACGACGTCGAGGTGGCGGCCGCGCTCGGCGGTACGTGCCTGGAGCTGGCCGCCTCGCTCCGGACGGCGGCGGGCCGATGAGCCCCGGTGGGGTGCACCTCGTCCCGTTGCCGACCGCGCAGCGGATCCAGCCCGGTGACGACCTCACGGCGCTCCTGCTCGCCACCCTGGAGGAGCACGGGGTGGAAGCGGTCGACGGCGACGTCGTCTGCGTCGCCTCCAAGGTGGTCAGCCTGGCCGAGGGCGCGATCGTCGACCTCCCGCCCGGCGACCCGCGCACCGCCCGCCGGGAGCTCGCCCGCCAGCACGCCGCCGAGGTGGTGGCCGAGGCACCGTGGGTGCTGATCACCCGGACCATCCACGGCTTCGTCGCGGCCAACGGCGGCATCGACGCCTCCAACGTCGGCGAGCACGCGGCCCTGCTGCTGCCCCAGGACCCGGACGCCTCGGCGGCCGCGCTGCGGGCGGGGATCGCGGCCGCCACGGGCCGCCAGGTCGGGGTGGTGATCACCGACACCTTCGGCCGCCCGTGGCGGCGAGGGCAGACCGAGGTGGCGCTCGGCGTCGCCGGGCTGCCGGCGCTGCGCGACGAGCGCGGTGGGGCCGACCTGGACGGCCGTCGGTTGGAGGTGACCGAGGCGGCGCTGGCCGATGAGGTCGCGGCGGCCGCGGACCTCGTCCGCCGCAAGGACACCGGGACCCCCTTCGTGCTGCTGCGGGGGCTCGACACCGCCGGGCTCCCCGACGGCACCGGCGCGGACCTTCTCCGCCCCCTGGCCGAGGACCTGTTCGCCGCCGGGGGGCCGACCGCCGCCGAACGTGCCATCGCCCGCCGCCGCACCGTGCGCCGCTTCGCGCCCGGGGTGGCCGTCCCCGCGCACGTCCTGGCAACGGCGGTGGCAGCCGCCGGGACCGCCCCCGCCCCCCACGGCACCCGGCCGTGGCGGTTCCTCCGGCTCACCGACCCGACCCGCCACCGGCTGCTGGACGCGATGGCCACCCAGTGGCGCGCGCACCTCCTGAGCGACGGGGTCGCCGAGGAGGTGATCGCACGCCGCCTGGAGCGCTCCGACGCGGTCCTGCGCACCGCACCCGAGCTCCTGCTGCCCGCGGTCCGGCTCGACGAGGCCCACCACTACCCCGACGACCGGCGGCAGCGGGCCGAACGCGACCTGTTCGTGCTCTCCGGGGGCGCGGCGCTCCAGAACCTGCAGATCGTGCTCGCCGCCCACGGCTTCGGCACCGCCTGGATCAGCTCCACCGCCTTCTGTCCCGACACGGTCCGCGAGGTGCTCGACCTGCCCGAGCACCTCGAACCGACCGGGATGGTCGCGGTGGGGGCGCCCGCGATCCCACCAGCCCCCCGCGGGCCACTCGAGCCGGACGGGCTCCTCGAGGAGATCTGAACCTGCTGCCGACGCCCCCCGGGCGCCGGCAGCCTTGGGGGTACGCTCCCGCCCCACCCCGACGAGGTGGCGGGCCACCCTCCGGGAACAGGGCGGCCCGCCCATCTCGAGCCCGGAGCGCCACCGTGGCCGAACGCGAGAAGATCCCCAACAAGCAGCGCCGGGCCCTGGCCCGCGAGGAGCGCCGCCGCGCCGAGGCCGAGGCGGTCCAGCGCAAACAGACGCGCAACTGGCGGACCGGCCTCGTCAGCTTCGTCGTGGTCGGGGGGATCGCCGCCGTGGTGTTCCAGGCCTTCGCCGGCGGACCGGCGTCGATCGAGGATGCGATCCTGCTGTCCTCGACGGAGGTCGAGGCGGCCCGGGAAGCGGCCGGCTGCGAGGTGCTCGCTGAGCGGGCGCCGCTGCCCGACCGCTCCCACTTCGAGAACAGCACGCAGGTCGACCCCGAGACGGTCTACACCGACACCCGGCCGACGCACTCCGGGCCCCACACCGTCGGGGTCCACCCGATCACCCCGGCCGCCACGCGGCAGATCGACGAGGTGTCCTCCACCCACAACCTCGAGCACGGCACCGTGATCGCGTGGTGGGACCCCGAGCGGACCGACAGCGCCACCGCGGGCCAGATCGGCACCTGGGCGTCGACGCTGAACGCCAACGGTTTCCGGCGCGACGCGTCGGGGGTCGGGATCATCACCTCCCCCTACGAGGACCCCGGCATCGACAGCGGGAAGGCCATCGCGCTGCGCGCCTGGGGCACGGCGATGGACTGCGACACCTGGGACGAGACCGTCGCCAACGCCTTCGTGCTCGACCACTTCGGGACCCACGGCATCGGTCCGGAACGCACGATCGCCCCCTTCCCGGAGGGCGTGCTGGCCTACGAGGACCGGGACGTGGCCGACACCAGCGAGGAGAACGCCCCGATCGACGGCCTCACCCCCGAGGAGGGGATGGAGGAACTGTCGCCCGAGGAGCGGGAAGGTGTGGTGACCGATGACGACGGGGCCGACGGGTCCTAGCGCTCGACGGGGGGTTGCCCATGGCGTGACCGGGCCCCGGCACGACCCCGCGGGGCAACGCCGGGCGAGCGACCGCGGATCCGCCGCCACCAGGACCTGATCCACCCACCCCACCTGAAGGGTCGCGCGTGGGCCTCGGCGACGGCGCGCGCGGTCAGGGTGGCCCGGGCGTCCAGCTCGCGACGCCGGGCCCACGCCGCGGGCAGACCGCCCAGCTGCCGCAGGGTCCCCGGGACCGCGCTGGGCACCGTGAGCCCCAGCTCCGTGGCCTTCAGGGCGGTGGTCACCACGATCGCGGGCCAGTCGCGCCATCTCGGTGCATCGCAGGTCACCAGGACGAGCAGGCGGTTGGCGAGGTTGAGCGCCTCCACCCGCCGCGTGCGCCGTGGTCCCGCGCCACCACGCTCGTGGGTGGCGGTTGCGGTCGGCTCGTACCAGGCGGTCCACCCCCGGCGCCGAGCCCGCCAGTCCAGCTCGATGTCGTCGAAGTAGGCGACGAGGTCCTCGGTCAGCACCTGCCCGTCCCGCCACCGCACGTCCTCCAGCATCGCCCGGCGGTGCAGGACGCAGGCGCCCGAGGCGCCGAACACCTCGCCGCCCACGTGAGCATCGAGATCGGACTCGCCCTCCCCACGGTTGCGGTAGAGCCGGGCGGTGGTCAGCTCGTGCCCGGTGGTGTCCAGCACCGGCCGCCCATCCGGACCGGGGAAGGACCGCAGCAGCTTCGGCTGCACGCTGCCACAGCGGGACTGGGTGGCGAGCCGCGCGACGCAGACCCCCACGAGGTCGGGTGCCAGCACCACGTCGGGGTTGACCAACAGCACGGCGGCGACCTCGGGGTCCAGGGTGGCCAGGGCGTCGTTCACCCCACCGCAGAACCCGCGGTTGGTCACCGACCGCAGCAGCCGGACGGGGTGGCGCACCGCCGTCGCCCGGGCCTGCCGGACCGCGGCCACCGAGGCGTCCACCGACGCGTTGTCCACCACGACCACCTCGAGGTCGGGGTGCTCCTGGGCCTCGAGGCTGGCGAGCAACGCGGGGAGGTGCTCGGCGCTGTTCCAGCTGACGACGATCGCGGCGACCCGCACGCGGCTCAGCCCCGGGCCTGGCGACGTTGGAGCCGCGACAGCGGGATCGGTCCGACGAGCCCGTCGCCGGTGCGGCGGGCCGGCCCGTCGGTGACCACGGCGGTGGCGGACAGGTCGACCAGCCCCGCCCCACCCGGCGCCGGCTGGACGGCGAACCTGGCGGCGTCGACGACCACGGCCCAGGTCTCGCGCCCCGAGGCGTCGGTGACCGAGCAGGCCAGGGCATAGTGACCGGCGAGCAGGTGCGCCGTGAACCGCACCTCGACGGTGGCCTCCTGCCCCGGCTCGAGGGGACCCACGCCCACCCCCTGCCAGGTGGTGTGCAGCTCGTAGAGGTGGGTCCCGTCCCCACGGGAGATCACCATCCCCACCGAACACACCTCGACGTGGGTCAGGGCTCGCAGCCGGATGCGGGCGGCGAGGTTCGCCGAGGGCGGGACCTCCGTCGCGGCCCGCCCGTCGGCACCGACCAGCACCACCTCGTCGATCGCGCCCTGCCTCGCACCCCGCTGGCGATCGACCCGGGGGGCCGACCGGGTGGCGACCCGCTGCCGGTAGAGCTCGACCCCCTCGGTGACCGGACCGTCGAAGACCACGCGGCCGCGGTCGAGCACGATCGCACGGTCGCACATGTCCCGGACGGCATCGAGGTCGTGGCTGACCAGCAGGAAGGTCTTGCCCTCGTCGCGGAAGGCGCGCATCCGCTCCAGCGAACGCTCCTGGAACTCCGCGTCGCCGACGGCGAGCACCTCGTCGACCAACAATACGTCGGGGTCGACCATGACCGCCACGGCGAACCCGAGGCGGACCTCGAGACCCGAGGAGTAGGTGCGCACGGCCGTGTCCAGCAGGTGCCCGACGCCGGCGAAGTCCACGATCTCGTCGAACCGCTCGGCGATCTCCGCCCCCGACAGCCCGAGGATCGCCCCGTTGAGCCGGATGTTCTCCCGACCGGTGAGGTCACCGGGGAACCCCGCTCCCAGCTCCAACAGGGAGGCCACCCGCCCGTTGGTGAGCACCGTGCCGTCGTCGGGCGGCAGGATCCGGGCCAGCAGCTTCAGCAACGTGGACTTGCCCGAGCCGTTCGGCCCGATCACCGCGACCGACTCGCCGTGCTGGACGGTGAAGCTGACGTCCTCGAGAGCGTTGAAGTCGGTGTAGGAGGCGCGGCGCATCCGATACAGCCGCTCCTTCAGCCCACTGGGCCGCTCGTGGTAGAGGCGGAACGTCTCCGTCACCTGGTCCACGACGATCGCCGGCTGGGTCGGGTCCAGGGCGGCACCGGCCAGCTGGCCGAGGCTGCGGCGCGGGGTGTCGGCCGACACGCTCACACCTCCTTCGCGAAGGTGCGGGAGCGCCGCAGGAACACCAGGTATCCGAGGACGAAGGCCAGGAGCGCCCACCCCGTCGCCACGCCGGTGGCGACCAGGTTCGGCCAGGCGGGCGGGCCGTCGGTGAGCGGGGCAACGACGTCACCGGTGGCGCTCACCGAGCCGTAGAGGCCGAGACGGGCGAGTTCGACGAACACCGTCGCCGGGTTGATGGCGATCACGGTCGCCACCCAGGCGAACCGCTCATCGATCTGCGCGGTGACCAGCGCCAGGGGGTAGATCACCGGCGTGGCGTAGAACCACACCTGGAAGATCACGACGAACAGCTCCTGGAGGTCCCGGAAGATCACGTTGACCCCCGCGAACCACATCGCGATCCCGGAGACGAACACCGTGAGCAGCGCGATCGCCAGCAGCGTGGTCGGCAGGTGGACCAGCACGTCGAGGCCGCGGGTGTAGACCAGGTAGGGGCTGAGCACGAGCAGGGCGAGCAGCAGGTGGATCAGCTGCGCGAAGACGTGGGAGAGCGGCAGCACCTCCCGCGGGAAGTACACCTTCTTGATCAACTCACCGTTGCCGACGATCGAGTGGATCGCGCCCTGGCAGGAGTTCTGCAGGAACTGCCAGACGAGGTAGCCCGAGATGAAGAACGCCGGGAAGTCGTCCACGGGGATCCGCACGATCTGGGTGAACACCACGCTGAACACAGCGGTCATCAGCACGGGGGTGAGCATCGACCACAGGAACCCGAGGGCGGAGTTGCGGTAGCGGACCTTGAGCTCCTTGCGCACCAGCTGCACCAGCAGCTCCCGGGCGCGCCACAGCTCGACGAGCTTGATGGAGACGGCCAGCGCGATCCGACGCGGTCCGCTGGGCACCAGGGCAGCGTCGATACCTCCAGGCTGCGAGGTCACCTCACCACCCCCCGGGGCCTCCACCACCACCGGTACGCGGGCGGGTGCGTGGTGGAGGCGTGACCACACCCGGTCCGTGTGTAGCACAGGCCACCGGGGCGGGCCGGCCCGGCCACAGCGCCATCGGACACCCCCACGCTCACCGGCTGCCCGACCGACCAGGGACCTCGAAGCGTTCCCCGGTGGTGCTGCGGCCCGCCCCACCACGCTCGACGAGCACGGTGACGACGACCCACGCCGCCAGCGCGACCGGCAGGAGGGGCCGCAGCAGGCGCCCGGCACCCTGCAGGCGCCGTGCGAGGTAGCGGTCGAGGCTGACCGCGTGGTGCCACAGCGCGCGCAGCCGTGCCCGCGACGTGGACGCCCCCACCCGATGCTCGACCACGGCGGCCGGCTCGTACCGCAACCGCCAGCCCGCGGCCCGCAACCGGTCGCCGAGGTCCATGTCCTCGACGTAGAGGAAGTAGCCGGGGTCGAACCCGCCCACCGACGCGAAAGCCTCCCGTCGCAGCAGCAGCGCGCCCCCGGACAGCCATGCCACGTCCCGCGGGACGTCGCTCGGCAGATCGCGGGCGTGGTAGCGACGGGTCCATGGGTTCTCCGGCCACAACCGTCCCAACACCGCGTGGCCGAGGACGGTGGCGACGTCGAGGTCACGACGCGCCGACGCCTGGAGCGCACCCGACGGGTAGCGGACCTGGGGGCCCACGGCCGCCACGTCGTCCTCAGCCGCGAGGCACGCGGCCAGCCGGTGCAGCGCCCCGGGGCGCACCCGCACATCGGCGTTGGCGACCAGCACCAAGCGCGCGCTGGTCGCCCGCACACCCGCGTTGGCGCCCCGGCCGAAGCCGGTGTTGGCCAGCGCCAGGACACGGGTGCCGTCGGCCCGGCCACGGACCGCCGCGACCGTGCCGTCGCGGGACCCGGCGTCGACGACCACCCCCTCGAGGTCGCCGGGCCGCTCGGGGTCGGCGGCCAGCGCCTCCAGGGCCCCGAGCACCTCGTCGCGGGTGTCGTGGGTGACGAGCACCACGGCCAACGCGGGGACGGCGGCAGGGTCGGTGGACGTCTCGCCCGGTGCGGCCACGTCAGGTCGTCGCGTCGTCACCGCTGGCGACGAGCACGTGGACCCCGTCGGGCACCCTCACGTCCTCGGGCAGCGGCCGTGTCGGGGCACCCAGCGTGGCGGCGACCCAGTCGGCGCGCTCCTCCTCCCCCGGGACCACGAACACCGTGGTCACCGCTCCGAGCCCCTCGGTCGAGCCGACCCGCGCGCCGACGCGGGTCTGGAACCCGGCGAACCGCAGCGTCGAGTCCAAGATGCCGGCACCCTGGCCGATGCTGGCGATACCGACGACGGTCTCGTCGCGTTCGTCCCGGCTCCCGCGGTCCTCCCCCTGTCGACCAGCCCGCAGATCGCCGAACAGCGCGCGGGCCCCCGGGCCGTAGGCGACCATGTAGTCCAGCCCGTCGATCCGGCGGGGGTAGGCGGGGACGGCGGTCATCGGCACGCCGGCGTCGACCACGGACCGCAACTCGTCGGCCAGCCCGATCATCTGGGTCGTGCCCAGCCGGTCATCGGTGGTCAGCGAGGACGCGACATCCTCGGTGAGGCGGTAGACCTGGCGTGCGTTGGCGAGGGTGCGGGTCGCGGTCAGGTCGCGCAGCACCGCCTGCAGGAACGTCTGCTGGCGGTCGATGCGCTCGAGATCGGCGCGGGCGCCCTGACGGGACCGGACGAAGGCCAACGCCTCGGTGGCGTCCATGTCGTGGCACCCCGCCTCGAAGTCGGCGCCGGCCTTCCGATCACGCAGGGGCTCGTCCAGACAGATCTCGACCGACCCCAGGGTGCGCACCGCGTCGACGAACCCGCCCAGGGTCACGGCGGCGTAGTGGTTGACCGGGAGTTGGAAGTTCTGCCGCAGCGCAAGGATCAGCTGATCCGGTCCCCCGGCGAAGGTGTCCGTCAGCTTCTGGCTGCGACCGTCGAGCTCGACCAGCAGGTCCCGCGGGAAGCTGACCAGCGACACCTGCTCTCGATCGGCGCTGATGGCGAGGTACATCACGACGTCGCTGCGCTGTCCATCGAAGCTACCCAGGGTCAGCTCCCGACGGTCGTCGGCATCGAGACCGTCACGGGCGTCGGAGCCGACCAGGAGGAAGTAGCGCGCGTCAGAGCGCTGCACCGGCTCCTCGAGCTCCGGGACCGGCACCCGGCTGAGGTTGGTCTCGACCTGCTGGACCAGCAGCTGGGTCGGGGTGCCGACCGCGGCGATGGTCAGCAACCCCCCGACGCCCAGCAGCACCGCGAGGCGCCGCAGGCCGCGCCGAGACCGCCCAGCCTCCACGACCGGGCCCCACGGGTCGGGCTCACCGCGGCTCACAGGACCGCTACCACTGGTACCACTCGGGTCACGACAGGTCCTCCCCTGCGATCACGAGCACGTCGACCTCCTCGCCTTCGAAGGTCGGACGCTGCGCGATGGCGTCGAGTTCCACACCACCGAGTACCTCGCTCATCCTCACCGCGGCGAAGGCGGCCGCCTCCTCGTCCTCACGGTAGGTGATGACGGTCCGCTGACGGTCGAAGCTCGGCGCGTTGCCCGTCCCCACCACGACGAACCCGCCGGACTCGAGCTCGACCTGGACCCGGCCGGCCAGCCCGTCCACCCCGGCACCGTTGAGCACCCCGACCTCGATGCCGGCGAGCAGCTGCTGCTCCAGGTCCTCGGTCGGACCACCCGCTCCCGTCAACGAGGTGCCGGTGCGCAGATGTTCGAGCCTGACCTGCACGGGCTCGTGGATCGGGAGCACCTGACCCGACGCGGGGTTGACCAGCACCGGGAGTCGGTCGATCTCCATACGCACCGGGCTGCGCAGTACCTGCGCCAGGTCCAGCAGCCGGCCGCCCCTCAAGCTGGCGTCGGTCACCACCTCGTCCGACACCGCCGACACGACCCGCCACGCCTGCCGGGGGGAACTCACCGCCCACCGGGTGTCCATCACGGCGGCGACCGAGCGCACCAGATCCGCGGTGAGCAACGCCAGCTCCTCGCCCTCGGCGCGCAGCAGCAGGGTGCGGACCTCGTCGCCCCGAGGGCTCGAGCAACCATCGCTGCGGCACACCTCGACGGGGGCGAGGGCGTCCACCAGCCGCGGCAGGGCGTCGATCGAGAGGCTGACGACGTGGTCGACCGCGACGTCGGTGTAGTCCACCACGGCTCGGACGAGGGGGTCGGTACCGCCGTCGGCCTGCACGTCGGCGAAGGTCAGCTCGCGCGCCAACGGCACGTCCTCGGGGAGCAGCAGGGCGGCCGGCCGCACCCTGGGGCCCCCGACCTGGAGCAGCACCAGCGGCGCCTCGAGCGCCGGCGGGCGCGGGATCGTCGGATCGACCGGGCCGGTCAGGGCGACCAGGACCGTCGTGGCGCCCTCCGGCGCGCGGGGTCCGTCGACCGAACCCAAGGTGGCCAGACCGTCCTCACGCAGCGCCGGGACGTCCTCGCCCCCGAGCTGCAGCCACGCGTAGGACCACAGGCCGCCGACCACCAACCCCCACAGCAGCAGCAGCCCGAGCACCACGCCGACCACGATCGCGGTCACGCGGGCGGCACGGGCGCTCCGGGGGCGCCGGGCGTCGGAGAAGGTCAGGGAACCGGACACGACGTGGGGACCTCGCTCGGCAGGACGGCGCGGTCGTCGGGGTGGCCTCGGCGGCCACCCGGACGGGCACGAGGGACCTCGACGGTACCATCGGGCCCTGCCGCCCCCGGCGCCACCCTCTGGCGGGGTGGCCACCTCCGACGCGGAGGTCCGACGCCTCCGCGAGCACACCCCGGTGGTCGACGACAGCGGGCGACCGCCGACGTCCGGTGGTCGGCGAGATCACCCCAGGAGGTGCAGGTGCAGCTCGGCGGCTCCCGCACGGACCAGCCGGTACCGATCCACGTCGCCGAAGCCCTCACGGCCGGTGCGAGCGCCCTCGGTCACCGTCCGGCGGTGACCGTGCTGCACCAGCAGGCCCGCTACGAGCAGAGCGGGATCTCCCTGGCCAACTGGGCTGCCAAGGGAGCGCACCTGCTGGAACTGGACCACCTCGTCGGCCCCGGGAGCATCGTGCGCCTGCTGGCGCCGCCCTGCTGGACCAGCGCCAGCGTCGCCCTGGCGACCTGGTGGCTGGGCGGCACGGTGGCGTTGACCTCTGGCGATGCCGCCGAGGTCACCGTCGGCCACCCGTCGCAGATCCGTGCGCAGGACGCCAGCCCTCCCGACCTGCTCCTCGGCGACGGTCTGGACGGCGCTCCGGACCCCGACGACCCCCTGGCGAGCCCGGCCGGGATCCCCGCATGGACCCACGAGGCGCAGCCGCTCCCCGATCATCCGCCGCCGTCGCAGGCCCGGGGGGACCTCCTGGCGCTGCGGACCGCGTCGCGGGCCTGGAGCCAGGCCGAGCTGCTGGCGATGGCGGGCGCGCTCGGGGAGGGCACCGTCGGGGTCGAGGCCGGCGGGACCGACCCGGTCACCGCCCTGGTGGCCGTGTCGCTGTGTCCCCTGCTCACGGGTCGCGGGACGGTGGTGCTCCGCGGCGTCCCGCGCGGGGCTGCGGCGGCCGAGCGGGTCAGGACCTGGCGCTGAGCCACCGGCCGAGGAGGAGTACGGCCACGGTCCCGGCCAGCTGGGCCCCCAGCACGATCCGGGCCACGTCGATGACCGGTTCGTAGCGCACCTGGCCATCGCCCAGGACGTAGGCGCCGACCGGCCGCGCCATCCCACCCCACCCGGCCCCCTGGCCGAGGTTGCCTTCGCCGTCGGTACCGGAGCCACCACCGCTGCCCCCGCGCACCACGGCGACGGGGACGAGCACGAGCCCGTCCCGCTCGATCGGGGTGCCGACCACCCGCTGGGCCAGACGCAGCACCGGATCGGGCGGGCCGTCCGCGACCACCTCGGGGTCGGTCGCCTCGTTCACGGTCGCCTGCCCTTCGGCCCACCGCCGTGCACGGCGGGGCGGGTCCTGGCGATCAGGGTGCCAGCTGTCCCGCGTCGAGGGCGCGCAGATCCCCGGCTCCGGCGGTCACCGAGGGCTCGAGACCCACGGCAGCCGGCACGAGCTGGGTCGCGAAGAACCGGGCGACCGTGACCTTGGCCGCGAGGAACTCCGCGTCCCCACCGCTCGCGCCGTCGTCGAGGAGGCGCTGGGCCGCCGCCGCGCCACGGGCCAGCAGGACCCCGCCCACCACCGTGGCCAGCAACCGCAGGTAGGGGGTCGCCCCGGCGGCGACGTCATCGAAGGACTCGCGGTGCTCACCGAGCCAGGCGGTCGTCCGATCGACGGCGTCCAGCCCCTCGTGCAGCGCCTCGGCGATCGCCGACAGGGACCCGGGCAGGGCGTCGACCTCGGTGCGCAGCTCGCCCAGGAACGCCTTGACGAAGGCTCCGCCGTCCATCGGCAGCTTGCGGCCGACCAGATCGAGAGCCTGGATGCCGTTGGTGCCCTCGTAGATGGGGGCGATGCGGGCATCGCGGTAGTGCTGCGCGACCCCGGTCTCCTCCACGTAGCCCATGCCGCCGTGGACCTGGACCGCGACGGAGGTCATCTCGACGCCGACGTCGGTCCCCCAGGCCTTCGACAGCGGGGTGAGCAGGTCCGCCAGCTTGCGGTGCTCCTCGCGGGCCGCGTCGTCCGGCGCCGCGTGGGCGAGGGCGAGGGCGTGGGCGTTGAGGTAGCACAGGGCCCGGACGGCCTCGACGTTGGCCTTCATCGTCAGCAGCATGCGACGCACATCGGCGTGCTCGATGATCGGGGCCTGCTCCCCCGGCGGCGTGTCCGGCCCGCGACCCTGCTGCCGGTCCTGGGCGTAGGGCAGCGCCTGCTGGTAGGCCCGCTCGGCGATCGCGAGACCCTGGAGGCCCACGCCGAGGCGCGCGTCGTTCATCATCGTGAACATCTGGCGCATGCCCTGGTTCGGCTCGCCGACCAGCTCGCCGACCGCGCCACCGGTCGCTTCGCCGAACGCCATCACGCAGGTCGGTGAGCCGTGGATGCCGAGCTTGTGCTCGATCGAGACCACCTGGACGTCGTTGCGCTCGCCGAGGGAGCCGTCGTCTTCGACCAGCACCTTGGGCACGATGAACAGCGAGATGCCCTTGCCCCCGGGCGGGGCATCGGGTAGCCGGGCGAGCACCAGGTGGACGATGTTGTCGGTCAGGTCGTGCTCGCCGTAGGTGATGTAGATCTTCTGGCCGGTGATGCGGTAGGTGCCGTCCTCGGCGGGGACGGCCTTGGTGGTCACGGCACCGACATCCGAGCCGGCCTGGGGCTCGGTGAGGTTCATCGTCCCTGCCCACTCGCCGCTGACCAGCTTCGGGACGTACGCGTCGAGCTGCTCCTGGCTGCAGTGGTGCTGCATCAGGTAGACCGCGCCGGTGGTGAGCAAAGGCCCGAGCGAGAAGGCCATGTTCCCGCTGGTGATGAACTCCTTGACCGCGTTGGCGACCGCGAGCGGGAACGCGCCACCGCCGAACTCCGCCGGATGCTGCACCGCGCCCCAGCCCGCCTCCACGTACTGCCGGTAGGCCTGCTTGAAGCTGTCGGGCGTCACCACCTCGCCGTCGGAGAGGACGGAGCCTTGCGTGTCGCCGTCCCGGTTGGTGGGCGCGATCGCCGAGGCGGCGAAGCGTCCCGCCTCCTCGAGCAGGCCCATCACCAACTCGGGGTCGGCGTGGGCGAAGGCCTCGGTGGCGGTGAGGGCCGTCAGCGGGGTGATGTGCTCGAGGACGAAGCGGACATCACGGAGCGGGGCGGTGTAGGTATCCATGCCCGGAGGGTAGCTACGGAGGTCGCGCCGGAACGATTCCTCGCCGACCGTCGCCGCGGTCCCCGTGGGGGCGGTCGTCGCTAGCCTGAGCGCGCATCGCCGGAGGCGGCACCCCACCTGGAGCCCCATGCCTCGGCGGTAGCGCGAACGGCCACCGCCACCCCGACCGCGACCCCTGGAGATCACTGTGAGCCCACGCTGGGCCCCGGTGCCCCGGGTGCCACGGTTGCTGAAGCTGCTCGGGCACGCCATCGGGCTACCCGTGACGACCGTCCGGGCCTACTGGGTACAGGAGGCCCGCAGCATCCGCACCGGCTCCCAGGCGCTGGCGCTCGGGCTCGGGGCGACGCTGATCGCCGGCATCGTGCTGGCCTCAGCCGAGGAGCGGCTGGAGGCGGTCCCCGGGTTGCTCGCACTGATCCCGGCGGCCATCGGGATGCGCGGGGCCATCTTCGGAGCGCTGGGCTCCCGACTGGCCACGGGCATCCTGACCGGTGAGTTCGACCGGGACCTGTCGAGGACGAGCTACCTCGGCCGCCAGGTGGAGGCGTCCACGGTCCTGAGCCTGGCCTCGGCGCTCCAGGCCGGCGCGATCGCCTGGGCCGTCAGCGCCGCGCTCGGGCTACGGACCGTCCCCCTGCTCCAGCTGGTCGCGATCTCGTTGATCGGCGCGGTGCTGTCGTCGATCGTGCTGTTCGTGGTGGTCATCACCATGGCCCGCCGGAGCCAGGCGGTCGGGTTCAACCTCGACGACGCCGGCGCCCCCATCATCACCGCGACCGGGGACCTCGTCACCCTGCCGGCGCTGCTGCTCGCCACGCTGGTCCTGGACGTGCCGTGGCTCGCGAACACCACCGGTGCGGTCGGTCTGGTGGCCGGCGTGGTCGCCGTCATCGTCGGGGTGCGGACCGAGGATCCCCTGATCCGACGGGTGGTCCGCGAGTCGCTGATCGTGCTGACGATCGCGGTCACCGTGGACGTCCTGGCCGGCGTGGTCGTCGAGGCCCGAGCCGAGGAGCAGTTCGGCGCCGCGGCGCTGCTCGTGCTGATCCCCCCCTTCATCGCCAACTGCGGATCCCTCGGCGGGATGCTGTCGAGCCGGCTCGCCTCCAAGCTCCACGTCGGCCAGCTCGACCCGCGGCTGCTGCCGGGCAAGCTCGCGATCCTGGACTTCTCGCTGACGACGCTGCTGGCGGCGCTGGCGTTCACCGGTGTCGCGGTGGCCGGCTGGCTGGCGGCGGTGGTCGTGCCGGGTGTGGCACCGTTGGGTCTGCTCGTGACCCTCGGGGTCGTGCTGCTGGCCGGGCTGTTCGCACTGCCCATCCTCGCGCTCACCGCCTACGCCGCCGCCTCCGTGTCCTTCCGGTTCGGGTTCGACCCCGACAACCACGGCATCCCCATCGTGACCGCGACCATGGACCTCACCGGGGTCCTGTGCCTGCTCGCCGCGGTGACCCTGCTCGCGATCTGACCCCCGCACCACCCGCATCGAGGGAGACCATGAGGAACGTCCGCACCGTCAAGGAGCTGCTGGTCGAGGCCAAGGACGCCGCCGAGCTGATGGTCGACCTCGCCTACGCGGCGATCTTCTACGGCGACAACGCGCTGGCGAGGGAGGTGCTGCGGCTCGAGGAGCGGGTCGACGAGCTGCTGGTGGATCTGCGGGCGGGGTGCATGATCGCCGCGCGGACCCGTGACGACGCCGACCAGCTCGCCGGCGTGCTGGGCATGGCCGTGGCGATCGAGGGCATCGCCGACGCGGCCGAGGACATCGCCCGGGTGGTGCTCAAGGACCTCGGGGTCCCCGCCGAGCTCCGTGACGACCTCCGCCATGCCACCGAGGTGACGGCGCGGGTGAAGATCCGTCCGGTCAACGAACTCGAGGGCACCACCCTGCGGGACCTTGAGCTCCCGAGCCGGACGGGGATGTGGATCATCGCGATCCGCCGGGACGTGGACTGGATCCACGGCCCCGATGGTGACGAGGTGCTGCGCGAGGGCGACGTGCTGTTCCTGCAGGGGCCCCGCGAGGGCGTGGACGAGATCCGCCAGTTCGCCGGGGCGCCCCCCCGGGAGCTGCCCGAACCGCCCGAGCGCGGCAAGCTCTCCCACCTCGACCGCGCCGTCGACCTGGTGGTGGAGCTGAAGAACGTCTCCGAGGTAGCCGTCGGGCTGGCCTACTCCGCGATCCTGCTCCGGGACGAGACCTTGGCGGCGGAGGTCAGCGCGATCGAGGACCAGTCGGACGAACTGTTCCACCAGCTCGAGGGCTGGGTGCTCCGAGGCGCCGCGGAACTCGAGGACCCGGAGGAGCTCAGGGGCATGCTCCACCTCGCCGCAGCCGCGGAGCGCATCGTGGACTCGGCCCAGTCGATGTGCCGCGTGATCGAGGAGGAAGGTCCCCCCCACCCGATCATCGCAGCGGCGCTGTCGGAGGCGGACGAGATCGTCGCGGAGGCGATCGTCGCCGAGGGCAGCGAGGTCGACGGCCAGACCCTCGGGCAGCTCCGCCTCCAGACGGAGACGGGCATGGAGGTCCTGGCGGTCCAGCGCGCGAACCGGTGGATCTACCGCCCACGCCGCGACCACGGCAACCGGGCCGGCGATCGGCTGATCGCGATCGGTCCCGAGGAGGGCGCCCCCCGGCTGCGCGGGCTGGCGGGCGACGTGCGCCCCGAGGGTGACGACGGCTGGATCGAGCCCAGCGACGAGGAGTGAGCCGCGCCCACCGGTGCCGGTCCCTGCGGCGGGCAACGGGTGCCGGAAGGTGCCCGCGGCGGGGCTACAGCAGCCGTTCGAGGGGGTGCAGGTAGCGCCGGAAGCCGACGCAGAACAGCACGACGGCCAGGCTGAGCAGCGCCATCGAGTTCGCCAGCTGCCAGGGGGTGCCGGCGGTGGGCGGGATGTCGAAGGAGATGCGGGCCCAGAACAGGGCATGGATCGAGTGGAGCCACAGGTGCAGCAGCGCGGTACCCCGCCACCTCCGGGCCAGCTCCGGCACGATGCGACGGCCCAGGGGATCATCCGGGAACTCCCGCCGCAGCGTCGCCATCGCGATGCGGTGCCGTTCGAGCTGCCCGAGCGTGCGTTCCCAGAGCTCCTCCCACATCTCGTCGCTGTAGCGCATCGTCGTCCCGTCCTCAGCCCACCGCGACCAGGCGGTCGAGCACGCCCTGGAGGTCCTTGCGGTAGCGACCGAAGCGCTTGGGGTGCAGCACCGACAACGTGGCGCGCGGACCGTCGAGGCCCGGCCCCCGCTCCTTGCCGGCACGTCCGACCCCGGGCCAGTCCAGCGGGACCTGCTGCCACGCGTCCCGCACCGGCACCAGAAAGACCTCGGTGCCATCGGGCAGGGAGAGCTGCTCCTTCAGCCCTCCGGCGAGCAGCTGCCGGTGGACGTGAGCCAGCAGCTCCGGAGCCAGCTCGGCCTGGGCCCGGCTACAGCCGTAGAGCTCCAGGTCCGGCCCGTCGAACCGCGCGGCGCCGTGGGTGCGGACCCACCGTGTCCCCTCCCCGTCCACGACCGTGACGATGCCGTCCTCGTGCTGGACCGCCCCGATCGCCAGCCGGTGGAGCCAGGCGGTGTCCCTCTCGACCAGCGCCGTGAGGTCTCGCACCCCCTGCACCCGGCCCGGGAGCTGGCGGCCCAGGGCCTGCAGCAGCTTGGTCTGGCGCTGCATGCCGCCTTCGAGCCCGTCCTCACCGAGGTAGGTCTCGGTCCTCAGCAGCGGTGCGTCGTCGCGGTCGTCCCGCAGGGCCCGGACCACGGCCTTCTGCATCCGGCCCCCCCACTGGACCTCCTGGGCGACCGTCCCGTCGCCCCCGAGCGGTGCGGCCCGATCGACGTCTCCGGCGTGCCCTGCGGCCCGCACCACCTCCCCGACGTCCTCCACGGGACGGTCGAGCACCAAGGCGATGAGTGAGGAGTAATGGTCGGCCACGATCGGCTCCGGGCGTCGGTGCGGGTTGGCTCTGCGGGGGTCGCGGGACGTGACAGGTTCGCGGCGTCGGTCGCGGCAGCGACCCGGCCAGGGTGCCGCAGACCGGCGAGGTTCGCGAGCGCCCCGGGGGTCGTGGCGGCCACCGCGTCGAGAAGCAGCCGATAGTTGCTGCTGCTCGCGCCGGTCCGGGGTGGCAGTAGGTCGGGCGCGGCTCGGGCGTCGAGAAGCAGCGGATGGCTGCTGTTTCTCGCCTCGATCCTCGTGCGACGCGCGGTCGGGGCGGTCATCGGTGCAGCCTCGGCCACGACGATCACCAGCGTGCGCGGGACGGTCCGCCTCACAGCCCCAGGTCGCGCCCGATGAGCAGCCGCTGCACCTCGCTGGTCCCCTCGCCGATCTCCAGGATCTTCGCATCCTGGTAGAAGCGTCCGACCCGGGTCTCGGTCGTGAAGCCCATCCCGCCGAAGATCTGGGTCGCCTCCCGGGCGGCGGTGACCGCGGCCTCCGAGCTGTACAGCTTGGCGATCGACGCCTCGCGCTTGTAGGGCAGCCCCTCCTGCTTGCGGCGGCAGGCGTAGCGGTACATCTGCCGGGCGGTCTGGGCTGCCACCTCGAGGTCGGCGATCTTGAAGGCGATGGCCTGGTTGGCGCCGATCGGGCGCCCGAAGGCCTCGCGCTCCTTCGCGTAGCGCACGCACTCGTCGACGCAGCCCTGGATCAGGCCCACGGCCAGCGCGCTGATGGCGATCCGGCCGTCGTCGAGGGTCTTGAGGAACTGCCGGAGCCCCTGGCCCTCCTCGCCCAGGGTGTTGGCGACGGGGACCCGCACGCCGTCGAAGGTGAGCTCCCGGGTGTCGGAGGCGTGCCAGCCGACCTTGCGGGAGGGCGGCGACACCCCGAAGCCGGGGGTCTCGGTGGGCACGATGATCGCGGTCAGCTCCCCCCCACCGGTCAACGCCGTGACGGTCACCAGTTCCGTGAGCTCGGTGCCCGAGTTGGTGATGAACTGCTTGGAGCCGTCGATCACCCACTCGTCGCCGTCGCGGACCGCCCGGGTGCGGGTCCCGCCCATCACGTCGGAGCCACCCCCGGTTTCGGTCAGGCCGAAGCCGGCCAGCGCCTCGCCCCGGCACAGCCGCGGCAGGTACCGCTGCCGCTGCGCCTCGGTGCCGAACTCCGCGATCGGCGCGGCACCCAGCCCGACCCCGGCCTCGAGGGGGATGCCCAGCGACTGGTCGACCCGCCCGATCTCCTCGATCGCGAGGCAGAAGGTGAGGTAGTCGCCGCCGAGGCCACCGACCTCCTCGGGGAAGGGCAGCCCGAACAGACCGAGCTCCCCCATCTGCCGCACCAGCTCGACGGGGAAGCGGCCCTCGGCGACGTAGGCGTCCACCGCAGGTGCCACCACCTCGTCGGCGAAGTCGGCGACGACCCGCCGGAACGCCTCCTGCTCCTCGCTCAGCTCGCCCGCTGCACCCGATGCCGCGCTCGTCGCCACCGCTGCCTCCCGCCACGTGAGGGCCGGCCGGCCCTGCCAGGATGGGAACGGTAGCGAGGTGAGCGTCTCAGCCCGGCGGCAGGACGGACACGTCGCCCGCCCGGACGGTGACCCGCTCGCGAGCGGTGTCGACCACCAGCAGCCCCTCGGGGTCGAGGTCCACGGCACGTCCGGTGACGAGGACCCCGCCGGGCAGGTCGACCTCGACCTCGCGGCCGATGGTGCTGCAGGCATCGCGGTACCGCTCGAGCACCGTCGGGCGGCCCCCGACGCCGCCGAGCAGGTCGGTGAGCTCCCCATCGAGCGCGGTGAGCAGCGCTGCGAGCACCTCGCCGCGGTCGACGGAGCGCCCCAGGGACTCCGCAACCGATGTCCACCCGGCGGCCTGCCCCTCGCGGGACACGTCCCGCCAGTCCAGGGCCAGGCCGCACCCGATGACCACCACGTCGGTGCCGGCGACCGAGTGGCGCTCCACGAGGATGCCGGCGGCCTTGCGCTCCTCGAGCAGCACGTCGTTGGGCCACTTCAGCGCCGGGACCGCGCCGACCGCGCGGTAGCTGGCGGCGACGGCGAGCCCCGCGGCCAGCGGGGTCAGCGTCGTGTACGGCTCCGGCGCCGGCACGACGACGGAGACGGCGAGGTTGCCCGGACCTTCGGGCCCCGCGACGTCGTCGGTCCAGGGGCGACCTCGCCGTCCCCGTCCCGCCGTCTGCCGATCCGCGCTCACCACGATCCCGAGCGTTCCGCCCTCCTGGGCCGCCGCCAGGGCCAGGTCGTTGGTCGAGGTGACCGTGTCGAGGTGGTCGTGGGTGGCGAGGTGGCGGCTACGCGTCACCGCGTCGCGGACGGCGGGATGGGATCCGAGCGACACGGCGGCCTCCGGGAACGGGAACGGACCCCGTTAGGATGCCCGATGGAGCGTCGGTGGTCCCACCGACGTCGCCACAGCCCTCGGTGCCCCATCCCCGTGGGGATCGCCGGAGCCAGTGCAAAGGGAGGTCACAGCGGTGGCGCAGTCGACACAGGACAAGCTCGCCGAGCTCGAACGCCGGCGGTCCGAAGCTGCGGCTGGCGGCGGCGAGACCGCCATCGCCAAGCAGCACGACAAGGGCAAGCTCACCGCCCGCGAACGGGTCGAGTTGCTCCTCGACGACGACTCCTTCGTGGAGACCGATGCCTTCGCCGTCCACCGGGCCACCGGGTTCGGGCTGGAGGAGAAGAAGATCCTGGGCGACGGCGTGGTGACCGGCCACGGCACGATCGACGGCCGTCGGGTCTGCGTGTTCAGCCAGGACTTCACCGCCTTCGGTGGCTCCCTGGGTGAGGTGTTCGCCGCCAAGGTCGTCAAGATCATGGACCTCGCCCTCAAGATGGGGGTCCCGGTCATCGGCCTCAACGACTCCGGGGGCGCCCGGATCCAGGAAGGCGTGGTCTCACTGGGCGGCTACGGCGACATCTTCCTACGCAACGTCGCCGCATCGGGGGTGATCCCCCAGATCTCCGCCATCATGGGTCCCTGCGCCGGCGGCGCGGTGTACTCGCCGGCGATCACCGACATGGTCTTCATGGTCCGTGATACCTCGCACATGTTCATCACCGGGCCGAACGTGATCAAGACCGTCACCGGCGAGGAGGTGACCATGGAGGAGCTCGGCGGCGCCATGACCCACGCCGGCACCTCGGGTGTCGCCCACTTCGCCGCCGACGACGAGGAGCACTGCCTGGCTGACATCGGCTACCTGCTGTCGTTCCTGCCGGCCAACAACCTCGAGCTGCCACCACGTCTGGAGTGCACCGACGACCCGGAGCGCCTGGTCGAGGAACTCGACACGTTCATGCCCGACAGCGCGAACGTGCCCTACGACGTCCGCGACATCGTCACCGCCGTCGTCGACGACGGGGAGTTCCTAGAGGTCCACGAGCACTACGCCCGCAACCTCGTCGTCGGCCTGGCCCGCATCGACGGGCGCGCCATCGGCGTGGTCGGCAACCAGCCCGCCCACCTCGCCGGGGTGCTGGACATCGACTCCTCGGAGAAGGGCGCGCGGTTCGTCCGCTTCTGCGACGCCTTCAACCTGCCGGTGGTGACCTTCGTCGACGTCCCCGGGTTCCTGCCCGGCACCGACCAGGAGTACGGCGGGATCATCCGCCACGGCGCGAAGCTGCTGTACGCCTACGCCGAGGCGACCGTGCCGAAGGTCACCATGATCGTCCGCAAGGCCTACGGCGGCGCCTACGACGTCATGGGCTCCAAGCACCTCGGGGCGGACATCAACCTCGCCTGGCCCACCGCGGAGATCGCCGTGATGGGCGCCAAGGGCGCGGTCTCGATCCTCCACCGCCGCGAACT
>PWEU01000380.1 GCA_003554005.1 Nitriliruptoraceae bacterium | reverse complement strand
CCGGACCCGCACCCGGACCCGCACCCGGACCCGCACCCGGACCCGCACCCGGACCCGCACCCGGACCCGCACCCGGACCCGCACCGGGCCGCAGCTCTCCCCGCGACCGCTCCTCCACCACCGTTCCCCCTCTGCGTCCGCCGGTCATCGCGGCCGAGCCCCGCAGGCAACCACGTCAGCGGCGCAGGGCCGCACCGACGCCCGCGGCCGCGGTCGCCACCGACTCGATGACCGCCTCCGCGTCGGCGTCGGTGAGCTGGCGCGCGGGGTCCTGGAGCCTGAGCCGCATCGCGACGCTGCGCCGACCTTCGCCGACCTGCGCGCCGCGGTACTCGTCGAAGAACCACAGCTCATCCAGCAATGGCCCGACCGCCAGCCGGACGGTCCGCTCCAGGGTGGCGTAGGTCACCTCGTCGTCGGCGACCAGCGCGACGTCCACGGTCATCGCCGGGTGGCGGACCAGGGTCCGGGCCGGCACCGGCCGGTGCCCGGCCTCCGGCGTCACCGCGAGGAACGGCTCCAGCAGCAGCTCCCCCACCACGACCGGCTCGGGGAGGTCGCGCCGCTCCGCCTCCTCCGGGTGCAGCTGCCCGACGACGCCGACCTCCTGGCCCTGGAGCACCAGCGCGGCGGTGCGGCCCGGGTGGAACCCCTCCCGGGTGATGGCGTGGCGTTCCAGCTGCCAGGTGGGATCTTCGGGCGGGGCGAGGCGGCGGGCCACGCGGTCGAGCACGTCGAGCACGTCCCACACCGACCAGGTGGCCTCGGTGTCCAGCCACCCCTCGCCGAGCTTGCGCCCCTGGGCTGCCAGCGCCAGGACCCGCGGCTGCAGCGGGATGGGCTCACCCGCGGGGGCGGTCCACCGCCACCTGGGACCGATCACCGCATCGAGCGCCGTGCCGAGCGGATCATCGACAGGCCGGAAGCACCGCCCGAGCTCGGTCAGGGCCACACCCGGACGACCCTGGCCGTGGTTGTGCCGGACCGCCTGCAGGAGCCCCTCCAGCAGGGAGGGGCGCATCGCAGCGGCGTCCTGGGCGAGCGGGTTGGCCAGCAGTACCCGACCGTCGGAGGGCAGCCCCCCGGCGAACGCCCGCGGGCCGACGAAGGGACGGGTCTTGGCCTCGTGGAACCCGCCGGCCAGGGCCAGGTCCCGGGCGGTGCGCTCGGCCCGTTGGCTGGGGGTCAGTCCGCCGGTGGTCGGTAGGGATGGCAGGTGATCGGGGATGTTGTCGTAGCCGTGGAGCCGGGCGATCTCCTCGGTGAGGTCGGCCTGGCGTCCCAGGTCGCGGCGCCAGGTGGGTGGGGTGACGTCGAGGTGCCCCGCAGCCGACCCGGCGCCATCCGACAACCCGGCGCCATCCGCCGACCCGCCCGCGTCATCCATCGGGGCGACGGTGGCCCCGGCCCGCTCCAGCAGCGCGACCTGGACATCGTCGGCCAGGTCGACCGCGAGGGTGCGGCGCACCCTGGCGGGGTCCAGCCGCACACTCGGGCGCTGTGCCCAGGCCGGTGCCGGCTCCCTCGCCACCACGTCGCTGCCCGTCGCCGCCGCGCTGGCCAGCGAGACCAGGAGGTCCGCAGCCCTGGCCACCGCCCGCGCCGCGCCCGCCGGGTCGACGGCGCGCTCGAACCTCGTGCTCGCCTCGCTGGTGAGCCCGAGACGGCGCGACGTGCGCCGGATCGTGGTCGGCTCCCAGACCGCGGCCTCGAGCAGCACGCGCCGGGTGTCGGCCACCACCTCGGTGTCCAACCCACCCATCACCCCGGCGAGGCTGATCGGGTGGTCGGCGTCGTCGATCACCAGATCACCGGCGGCCAGGGTCCGCTCGACGTCGTCGAGGGTGACCAGCCGCTCGCCGTCGGCGGCCTCGCGCACGGTCAGCGACGGTCCGCCGATGCGGTCCAGGTCGAAGGCGTGCAGGGGCTGGCCGAGCTCCAGCATGACCAGGTTGGTCACGTCGACGACGACGTCGATCGGACGCATGCCGGACTGGGTGAGGCGCTGGCGCAGCCACAGTGGGGAGCCGCCGATCGTCACGTCCTCCAGCACCCAGGTGTGGAAGGACGCGCACCCGTCGGTGCGCAGCCGCACGGGGATGCTCTCTGCGCTGGGCCGGTCCGGCACCTCGGGCGCGCGCCAGGTGGTGTCGAGGATGGCGGCGAGGTCCCGGGCCACACCCAGCATCGACAGGTGGTCGCCCCGGTCGGCCTGGACCGCGATCTCGATCACGGGTTCGCCGACGGGGATCAGGTCGTCGAGGGAGGCGCCCAGCGGCGTGTCCGGTGGCAGGACCAGGATCCCGCCGGCGTCCTCGCCAAGCTCGAGCTCCTTGGGCGAGGCCAGCATGCCGTGGGAGGTCAGACCCCGGATCTGCCGCGACGACAGGTCCAGGCCCTTGGCGCCGTCGGGCCCGGTCACCCCGGGCACGTGCCCGCCGGGCAGCGCGTGGGCGACCACGTCGCCGACCTCGAAGTTCGCTGCGCCGCAGACGCCCTCCACCTCGCCGTCCCCGCCGTCGCCGGTCACCCGCACGAACCGCAGCTTGTCGGCATCCGGGTGGGGCTCGAAGTGCAGGACGCGGGCGGTGCGGATGCCCGCGGCACCGGCACCCGGGGTGGTGACGTCCTCCCCCTCCAGGCCGGAGTGGCTCATGACCTCGACCAGTTCCTCGACGCCGAGGTCGAACTCGACCAGGGTCTTCAGCCAGGACAGCGGCAGCTTCACGGGTGGACCTCCCCATCGGTAGTGCGGCCCGGCGGCTCCGGCCCGTGCGTCGCGACGGCGACGGCGACGGCGGCCCGGGCCCGGCGTCGGTCAGAAGCGAGCGAGGAAGCGGGCATCGGCCTCGAACAGTTCACGGATGTCGCGGACGCCGTGGCGCAGCATCGCCACCCGCTCGATCCCGATGCCGAAGGCGAAACCGGAGTAGCGCTCAGGGTCGATCCCGCACATCTCGAGCACGTTGGGATCGACCATCCCCGCCCCGAGGATCTCCAGCCAGCCGTGGTGGCCACCGGGACCGTGGAAGGAGACGTCCACCTCGGCGCTCGGCTCGGTGAAGGGGAAGAAGGAGGGCCGGAGCCGGATGTCGCGGTCCGAGCCGAACAGGGCACGGGCGAAGGCCAGCAGGGTGCCGCGCAGATCGGCCATCGTCACGTGCTCGTCGACGTAGAGCCCCTCGATCTGGCTGAACACCGGCGAGTGGGTCGCGTCCACGGCATCGGCGCGGTAGGTCCGCCCGGGCACCACCACGGCGATCGGCGGCGCCTGGGTCGTCATCACCCGGGCCTGGACCGGCGAGGTGTGGGTCCGCAGCACCACGTCCTCGTAGCCGTCGACGTAGATCGTGTCCATCTCCTGGCGGGCGGGGTGATCGGGCTCGATGTTGAGCAGGTCGAAGTTGTACGCGCCCGACTCGGCCTCGGGGCCCTCGGCGACCCGGAAGCCCATGCCGATGAACACCGCCAGCATCTCCTCCTCCACCTGGGTCAGCAGGTGGGGACGCCCCGGAGGCAGACGGCGAGGTGGCAGGGTCAGATCGAGGCGCTCGGACTCCAGGCGAGCGGCGAGCGCGGCCTCGCCGAGCGCGCGCTGGCGGGCGTCGAAGGCGTCCTGGAACGCGGCCCGGAAGGCGTTGAGCTGCTGACCGAGCGCCTTGCGGCCCTCGGCGTCGAGGTCACGCATCGTCGCCTGCACGCCGGCCAGCTCCGACCGCTTGCCGGTGAAGGTGACGCGGACCTGGTCCAGGGCGTCGAGGTCGTGGGCGTCGGCGATGGCGGCCAACGCTCTCTCGCGCAGCTCGTCGAGCGTGCTCACGGTGTGCCTTCCTCACGTTGCTGGTGCCGTCGGTGGCCGGTCGTCGGATGGCGTGGGCCGGCCGTCGGCCGTCCGCAGGGTAGACGCCCGGCTGCCTGCCCTGGCCCGGCCGGCCAGCTCAGGGCCGCGTGGCGGCGTGGATCGCGATCGCGGCGGCCGCCGCCACGTTGAGGGACTCGGCCCGGGGATGCAGCGCGATGGCCACGGTGGTGTCGAGCAACGCGGCGATGTCGGCATCGAGCCCGTGGGCCTCGTTGCCGAGCACCAGGCACACCGGCCCGCCTGCGGCGCTCAGGGCCTCCAGCCCCTCGGCGCCGGCAGCGTCCAGCCCCACGACCCGCCGCTGCGTCGCTCGGGCGTGCGCGACGACCTCGGCGAGCGTGACGTCGGTGACCACCGGCAGGTGGTAGGTCGAGCCGACGGCGGCCCGCACCGTCTTCGGCGCGAAGGGATCGACGCTGCCGGAGGTGAGCACCACGGCCGCCGCGCCCAGCGCGTCGGCGGTGCGCAGGATCGTGCCGGCGTTCCCCGGGTCGGCGACCCGGTCGAGCACGACGATCACCCCGTCGCCGATCCCGTCGAGGTGGGAGGGCACGGTGCGGGCGACGGCCACGATGCCCTGCGGCGTGGTCGCGTCGGACAGGTGCTCGAGGACGTGGTCGGCGACGCGGTGGACCGGCACGTCCCCCTCGGGGGCCGGCGCGCCCTCGACCACGAACAGCTCCGCGACCACCCCGGCGGCCAGCGCCTCGGCCACGGCGCGAGGCCCCTCGACCAGGTGGCGGCCCTGGGCGCGACGCTCCCGCGCACGCTGCAACCCCCGCGCCGCCTGGACACGGGGGTTGCGGGTGGAGGTGAGTACCTGGCGTTCAGCCGTCACGGACGTCGTGCGGTCAGGCCGCGGCCTCGCCGATGGCGTCCTTGGCGACCTGGACCAGCGCCGCGAAGGCCGCCGCGTCGTGGACGGCCAGGTCGGCGAGGTTCTTGCGGTCGACCTCGACCTCCGCGAGCTTGAGGCCGTGCATCAACCGGCTGTAGGACAGGCCCTCCTGCCGGGCCGCAGCGTTGATGCGGGCGATCCACAGCCGACGGAAGTCCCCCTTGCGGGCGCGCCGGTCGGCGTACTGGTACCTGCCGGCGTGGTCGACGGCCTCGCTCGCGACCTTGAACCGGCGGCTGCGGGCGCCCCGGTAGCCCTTCGCGCGGTCGAGGACCGCCTTGTGGCCCTTCTTGGCGTGGACGCCACCCTTGACGCGTGCCATGGTCGTGCTCCTTGTGGGTCGTGGGTGCCGGCGTCGGTGCGGGGACGGCCGGCGGCGGGTCGCTCAGCGGCGACTCACCGGTTGAGCAGCTTCTTGACCTTGCGCGCGTCGGGCGGCGCGATCTCGGTCTCGCCTGCGAGGCGGCGCTTGCGGCTGGAGCTCTTGTGGCCGAGCAGGTGGGCGCGGTTCTTCTGTCGCGACATCACCTTGCCGTTGCGGGTGACGCGGAAGCGCTTCTTGGCCCCGCTGTGGGTCTTCTGCTTTGGCATGGTCCTACCTCGGTGGTCTCGCAGGGCTGGAGGCGACCGCGCCGGTGGTCTCCGACGCGGCGATGCGGGTCCTCGGCCAGCTGCCGGGGGTGGATCAGGACGCCGGGGCGTCGTCGGTCGCGGGAGCGGAGCCGCCGTCGTCCTTGGGCTGCTTGGCCTTCAGAGGCGCGAGCACCATCACCATGTTGCGACCGTCGACCTTGGGTGCGGCCTCGACGGTCGCGAGCTCGCTCATGTCGTCCGCCAGGCGGTCGAGCAGCCGGAGTCCGAGCTCGGTGTGGGTCATCTCACGGCCACGGAACATGATGGAGGCCCGGACCTTGGCGCCGTCCTCCAGGAAGCGGCGGACGTGGCCGGACTTGGTGCCGTAGTCGTTGTCCGAGATCTTGGGGCGCATCTTGATCTCCTTGACGGAGATCTGGCTCTGGCGCTTGCGCGCCTCCTTCTGCTTCTGCTCGGCCTCGTACTTGGCCT
>PWEU01000369.1 GCA_003554005.1 Nitriliruptoraceae bacterium | reverse complement strand
TTGGCCTCGGACGTGTCGTGGGCGACACCGGAGATGATCGCGTCCTCCACCGTGTCCTCCTTGGGGCCGACCCAGGTGCCGGCTGCGTAGCTGAACGATGAGCGCACGTGGATCTGCACGCTGTGGTTGCGTCCGAACTCGACGCTGCGGACCTGCAGGACACCTGCGCCCTGCGCCGCCATCTCGAGCATCTCCTCGTAGGTGATGCGGTCGAGCTTGTGTGCCGTGGGCACGATGCGGGGATCGGCGGTGAACACCCCGTCGACATCGGTGTAGATCTCGCAGACATCCGCCCCGAGCGAGGCCGCCAGTGCGACGGCCGTGGTGTCGGAACCTCCGCGGCCGAGGGTGGTGATGTCCTTGGTGTCCTGGCTCACGCCCTGGAAGCCGGCGACGATCACGACGTTGCCACCGTCCAGTGCCTGCCGGACCCGCCCCGGCGTGATGTCGACGATGCGGGCTTTGCCGTGCACCGCGTCGGTGATGATCCCGGCCTGGGAGCCGGTGAACGACTTCGCGGGCACCCCCCGCTCGTGCAGCGCCATCGCGAGCAGCGACATGGAGATGCGCTCGCCGGAGGTGAGCAGGATGTCCAGTTCACGCTCGGGCGGACGCTCGCTGATGCGGGCCGCCATGGTGACGAGGTCGTCGGTGGTCTTGCCCATCGCGGAGACCACCACCACGACCTGGTTGCCGTCGCGGTGGGTCCGGGAGATCCGGTCGGCCACCCTCTTCATGCGGTCGACGTCACCGACGGAGGTACCGCCGTACTTCTGGACCACGATCGCCACGCTGGCTCCGGTCGTGCCTCACCGAGCGGGGACATCGAGGTGGCCGCTCGCCCACCAACCGGCGAGGGTAGGCCGCCGCAACGGGGACCATCGTCAGGTGCCCCCGGCGATGGTTGAGCCTGCTCGCAGAGCCCCTGCTGCGCGTCGTCCACAGGCTGCAGCCGACCGGGTGCCGGTGGGGCGGAGGACACGGCATGCTCCAGCCCAGCAACAGGACGCTGGCATGCGTGACAGCGAGGTGGCACGATGACCGCATCGGAGCACGAGCGACACGAACTCGCGGCGAAGCTCGAGGAGTTCCTCGGGCCTGACCAGGCGGCGACGCTGATGGAGCACCTCCCCCCGGTGCGGTGGGATGAGTTGGCGCGCCAGGACGACCTGCTCGCGCTCCGAAGCGACGTCGACGGGTTGCGCGGCGACGTCGACGGGTTCAAGGGTGAGCTCCACGACCTGCGCAACGAGATGACCCGGACCAACGACCGCATCGACCACCTCACCGAGGTGATGGAGCTGCGGTTCGAGGCCCTCGGTGATCGCATCACCGCACACGTCGCCGAGCGCGTCGACAGCCAGACGAAACTCCTGGTGTTCAGCCTGCTCGGAGCGGTCCTGACCGCCGCTGCGATCGCCCTCGGATCGAACACCCTCTGAGCGACCATCCGTTCGCTCGTGGTCAGGCTCCGAGCTCACGACGGCCAACGAACGCACGCCCGAGCGTGACCTCGTCGGCGTAGTCGAGATCCCCACCGACCGGCAGGCCGCTGGCGAGGCGTGTCACGCGGACGTCGTGATGGGTCAGCAGCCGCGACAGGTACGAAGCCGTCGCTTCCCCCTCGACGTTGGGGTTGGTGGCGATGATGAGCTCCTCCACCGGTTCCTCGCCGATCCGCGCCAGGAGCTCCTTGACGTGCAGCTCCTCGGGACCGACCCCGTCGATCGGGGAGATCGCTCCGCCGAGGACGTGGTACCGGCCGCGGTACTCACGGGTGCGCTCGATCGCCAGAACATCCCGGGGCTCCTCGACCACGCAGAGCACCGCCTGGTCGCGGCGTGGATCCCGGCAGATCTGGCACTCCTCCGCCTCGCTGACGTTCCAGCACCGGGCACAGAAACGGATCGTGTCCTTGACGCGGGTGATCGCATCGGCCAGCCGCTGCGCGTCGGGGCCATCGACCTGCAGCAGGTGGAACGCGATGCGCTGGGCGCTCTTGGGGCCGACGCCGGGCAGACGCCCTAGCTCATCGATGAGGTCCTGCACCGCGCCTTCGTACACGACCGCTCCGTCCAGACCTGGACCCGTCACAGGGATCGGAGCGGCCGACCGCGCTTGCTGGCGCCGCCCGCCGACCCACCTGGCCGAGCGTACCGACGGCTGCAGCCCGTCAGGGTCAGGCGTCGCTGGCCGGACGCTCGTCGAGCAGCTCGGCCCCGAGCTCACGCTGCAACAGCTCGTCGACGTCGACGGCCTGCGTCGGACGGTCGAGCTCCGCCTCACGGACGTCCAGCTCCTCGACCCTGTCCACCGACGACGGCGCCGGCTGCTCGAGGACCGGCGTCCGAGCGTCGTCCGGCGTGACCGAGGGAGGGATCGGACGGCGATCCGATGGTGCGCCCTCCACCTCGACGTCGATGCGCAGCTTCAGGCCGCAGGCGCGTTGGAGCGCGGCGGTGAGCGCGCCGCCCAGTTCCCCTCCACGGGCCTGGACAGCGTGGAAGGAGGCGTAGCGGGGGGCGTAGCGCAGGGTCAGGACCTGGTTGCGCACCGCCACGGGGACCGCCGGCTCGAAGATCGCGTGGTGACGGCGGGAGGACTGCTTGAGCAGCTCGAGCACACCCGGCCAGTGGGCCGAGACGACGGCCAACGGGTCGTCCGGTGACGGCGAGGTCTCCTCGGAGCCGCCCACGGCTGCGGCATCGCTGTCCGACGGTTCGGCGAGGGGCTCCGGGGTGGTTCGCGCCCCGGCTGGCTCGGGCTCCGGGCTCGGGTCGGGCGTCGGGACCGGCGCCGGCTCGGGAATCGGATCGGGGACCGGGTCGGGCGTCGGGACCGGCGTCGGCTCGGGGACCGGCGTCGGCTCGGGGACCGGGTCGGGCGTCGGGACCGGCGTCGGATCGGGGACCGGGTCGGGCGTCGGGACCGGGTCGGGGCTCGGCGTCGGCTCGGGGACCGGGTCGGGCGTCGGGACCGGGTCGGGGCTCGGCGTCGGCGGCGACGATGCCTGACGCGACGATGGCGGTGACCCCGCCAGACGTGTCGGCCCGGTACCCGCGCCGCCGGCCTCCAGCGCCGCGATGCGATCGGCCAGCGCCGCCACGTCACCATCTGCACCGGGCACCGCCAGTCGCGCGAGGGCGAGCTCGAGCGGCAGCCGGGGGGAGCCGTGCCGCTGCTCGAGCACCGTGGCCGCCAACAGATCGACCATCCGCAGCAGACGTTCCGAGGGCAGCAGCGATGTCTGTGCCAGAAGGCGTCGGCGCCGCTCGTCGGTCGCGTCGACCAGGTCCGGATCGTCCGGCGCCACCTGGAGCACCAGCAGATCCCTGATGTGCTGGACGAGGTCGAGGGTGAAGCGCCGCAGATCCTGCCCCGCGTCCAACAGCCGCTGCACCAGCGTGAGCGCCGCCGCGAGGTCCCGCGACGCCAGCAGTTCGACCAGCTCGAACAACCGGTCCGCAGGGCTCGTCCCCAGCGTCTGGGCGACCGCCTCGGCGCTCCCCTCGGTGCCCGCGTAGGCCAGGACCTGTTCCAGGATCGACAGCGTGTCGCGGACCGAGCCGTCACCGGCCCGCACGACGGCGTCCACCGCCCCAGGCTCGATGGCGTAGCCCTCGGCGTCACAGATCGTGCGCACGTGGGTTGCGACCTCAGCGGCGGAGACCCTTCGGAGGTCGAGTCGCTGGACCCGGGACAGGATGGTCGGGATCACCTTCTGCGGGTCGGTGGTGGCCATGGCGAAGAGCACGTGGTCCGGCGGTTCCTCGATCAGCTTGAGCAGCGCGTTGAACGCGGCGGCCGAGGCCATGTGGACCTCGTCGAGGATGTAGACCTTGCGCCGCGCCCGGGCCGGGGCGAACAGGGCCCGGTCCCGCAGCTCTCTCGCGTCGTCGACGCCACCATGGGACGCCATGTCCAGCTCGATCACATCGACCGAGGTGCCCTCGGTGATCGAGGTGCAGTGGTCGCAGACGCCACAGGGGGTCGACGTGGGACCGTCGTCGCAGTTGATCGCGGCTGCGAGGATGCGTGCCGTCGACGTCTTCCCCGTTCCCCGCGGCCCGGTGAACAGGTAGGCGTGGGAGAGACGGTCCTCGTCGATCGCGTTGGCCAGGGTCCGCGTCACGTGGGTCTGACCGACCACCTCGACGAAGGTGCGCGGTCGGTAGCGGCGATAGAGCGAGACGTACGCCACCTCGATCTCCCCGGGTGAGCAGCGACGGACGACTGCACCGTAGCGCCGCTTTGGGACCCCTGAGCCCCTGCCCTGCTCCCAGCGGTGAGGTCGGCGGCCTCGACGGACCCAGGCGACGGGCGCCCGTGATCGGCACCCGCCCGAGAACGGCTTAGGGCTGCTGCCTCTCGGCCCTGACCCGGTTCACCGGAGGACGTCACCGGCGGACGCCCGTCACCTCGGTCCGTCGAGGTCGTCGCCGACCTCTGACGAGACCGTACCAACGGCAGCCGTACCCTGCGAACGGGCCGGAGGTCCCCCGCGCTCCTAACCCCGATCGCGGCGGCGCCCGCCGACCCTGCTGCGACCACCCGCCGCTCGTCTACCAGGATCGCGCTCGTGACCGCCTCCGCACCGACCCGGGCCTCCTTGCGAGCACCTGGCGTCGTCCTGTTCCTGGCCTTCGTCGACGTGTTCGCACTGCTCCCGACCGTCGCTCCTCACATCGCCTCGCTCGGGGCAGGGGCTGCAGCGATCGGGCTGGCGGTCGGGGCCTACTCCGCCACCAACCTGCCCGCCAACATCGTCGGCGGCATCCTGGTCGATCGCCACGGCCGACGCATCGTCACTATCGTCGGGTTGGTCGCCGCGGCAGTGACGGTCGCGGCCTACTCCCTGGCCGTGTCCGTCACCGGGTTCATCGCGGTCCGGCTCCTCCACGGCATCGCGGGAGGCATCCTGGTCCCGGCCGTCTTCGCCGCTGCCGGTGACCGTGCCCGACGCGGCGCCGAGGGCCGGGCCTTCGGCCGTCTGGGAGCGGTGATCGGCGCTGCGGCGGTGCTCGCACCGGCGACCGCGGGTGTCGTCCGCCAGACGGCTGGGACCGACGCGGTGTTCCTCGGCGTCGCCGGGATGCTGCTGGTGGGCGCCGTCGTGGCCTTCTTCGGCGTGCATGACGCACCGTCTGCGGCCCAGGCATCGCGAGCCGAGCGCGTCGCGCGACCTCGTGCGATGCGAACACTCCTCCAGGTGGCCCCGATCCGCCGCGCCCTGCTCGGGACCGTCGTCCTGACCGCGGCCGTGGGCGTGCTGGCGGGCTTCCTGCCCGGCAGGGCCGAGTCCCTGGGCGCGCCCGCCTCGGCCGTCGGCGGGCTCTTCACGGCCTACGCGCTCGTGGCAGCTGGCCTGATGCTCTCCCCGGTCGCGGGGCGCGTGGACCGGTCCGGTGCCGACGCTCCGATGGCGCTCGGGCTGGTCACGATCGGCGCTGCGATGCTGCTGCTGTCAGTGGCGCCGAACCTCGGGGTCGCCGTGGCTGGCAGTGCGTTGTTCGGCGCCGGGTACGGCCTGATCTTCCCGGCCGTCACGGCAGCGACCTCCTCGAGCTCGACCGTCGCGACCCGCGGGCGTGCCTTCGGGTTGTTCAACGTCGCCTTCAGCCTGGGGCTCGCCGTCGGCCCTCCCGTCATCGGCGCCCTCGCGGAGGCCGTGCCCACCCTCGACCCCTTCACACAGGCAGCAGCCCTGGCCCTCGCTGCCGGGGCGACCATCACCGTGGTCGCATCGCGCGGCGCAGGCAGCGGACACGTCGGCGAGGTGCCCGACGAGCTCGGGAAGCCGCACGCCGGCCCGTGACCGGGGCGGGGCGCCGC
>PWEU01000229.1 GCA_003554005.1 Nitriliruptoraceae bacterium | reverse complement strand
CTCAGGTGCTCAGGTGCCGACCGGCGGTGTCAGCTCGAACGGCGCAGGCGACGGCCGGCGACCTCGTCCGGCACGATCCTGAGCCACGACACCTCGGTGCTGTCCGAGATCGCCCAGCTGTCCAGCTTGTCCTCGTACCGGGCCAGCAGTTCCGGGTCGTCGACGATCTCTGCTCGGCCCTGGACGAGCACGCTCCACCCCGTGCCGCGGGCCGGGTCGTGGTCGTCGAGCTGGAACGCGACGGGCTTGCCGGCCAACCCCACGTCCAGCTTGCCGCCGGCCACCGTCCGCAACACGACCGTCGACCCGTCGACGAGGTGGTTGACGGGCACCACGACCGGCGTGCCCGCCGCCTGGGAGGCCAGCCGCCCGAGCGGCCGGCTCCGCAGGAGCGACAGGCACTGGTTGAGCGGCAGGACCTCCAGGCCGTGGCGATCGGTCACCTTTGTCACGCTGGTCTCCTCTGCGTCTGTGGCCAGCGTGCGTGGTCGGCGGCGCCGCCGGCAGGGACCTCCGTCACCGGTGCGCCGGGACCGCGCGTAGGACCCTGGCGGCGAAGGTCACTCCTCGCCGTGCTCGACCTGGGTGTAGAAGACCGCGGCCTCGGGGCGACGCGACATGCCCAGCTTGGACAGCAGGTTGGAGACGTAGTTCTTGACCGTCTTCTCGGCGAGGTGCATCCGCTCGGCGATCTGTCGGTTGGTGAGGCCCTCGGCGATCAACGCCAGGATCTTGCGCTCCTGGTCGGACAACGCCTTGAGCCTCGGGTCCTCCTCATCCCCCTTGCGCAGCCGCTCCAGCACCTTGCCGGTCAGTGCCGGGTCGAGCAGGGAGTCACCGGAGGCGACCCGGCGCACGGCGTCGATGAGGTCGTTGCCTCGGATGTCCTTGAGCAGGTAGCCCGCCGCACCGGCCATGATGGCGTCGAACAGCGCCTCGTCGTCACCGAAGGAGGTCAGCATCAGGCAGGCGATGCGCGGATCCCTGGCGCGGACCTCTCGGCAGACCTCGATCCCGTTGCCGTCGGGCAGGCGGACGTCGAGCACGGCGACGTCCGGCGAGGTGCGCGCGATCTGGGCCAGGGCCATCCCCGCGGTGGCGGCGTCGCCGACGACGTCGATGTCGTCCTCTGCGTCGAGGAGGTCCTTGAGGCCGCGTCGCACGACCTCGTGGTCGTCGACGAGGAACACGCGGATGGGCACGGCGAGCCTCCGATCGGGTGCGGTGACGCGGGAGACAACACGGCGAGGCTAGTGACAATGCGGCCATTCGGTTGCACACCCGGGCCGATCGGCCCCCAGGGCAGGGCTGTGGGGCCCTGTTCACCTATGCCGGCTACCGTGGGAGCGCCGCTGGAACCTCCCGCGGTCGGCCAGGAGCGAGGGGATCAGGGTGAGCGGACCGCGATCCGACGTCACGCAGGCCGGGGATCTCGAGCCCCGGCTCGCGCGCCTGCTCGAGGCCGTGCTCACGGTCGCCAGCGACCTGGAGCTGGAGTCGATGCTCGGCCGCATCGTCCACGCTGCCTGTGATCTGGTCGACGCCCGCTACGGCGCGCTCGGTGTCATCGGCGAGGAGGGCACCTCGCTGGCGGCATTCGTGCACCACGGCATGCCTCCGGAGGTCGTCCACGACATCGGGCATCTGCCCGAGGGCCACGGTGTGCTCGGGCTGCTGATCGCCCGACCCGAGACGATCCGACTCGAGGACCTGAGCCAGCATCCCGAGGCCTACGGCTTTCCACCCGGGCATCCGCCGATGCGCAGCTTCCTCGGAGTGCCGGTCCGGATCGGGGCCGAGGCCTACGGCAACCTCTATCTGACCGAGAAGCGGGACGCGTCGGCGTTCAGCGAGGAGGACGAGGAGCTGCTGGTCGGGCTCGCGGCCGTGGCGGGCGCCGCGATCGCCAACGCCCGGATGTACGACGACGTTCGTCGTCGGGAGCGGTGGCGTGAGGCGATCGGCGAGGTCGCTGCCGCCGTGCTGGACGGGGAGCCACCGCACCGTGTGCGCCGCCGGGTGGTCAGCGGGGCTGCCGAGCTCCTCGACGCCCACGGGGCCTGCCTGCTCGAGCAGCACGACGAGGGGCTCTGGGTGCTGGCCTCGACCGGCAAGGCACCCGACGAAGGCTTCCTCGAGCTGACCGACGCCCCGATGCTGCGCACCCTGGAACACGGGGAGGCGCTGCGGCTCGACCATGGACCCGTGTTCGGCCGGCCCGCCGTGTGGGCACCGATCAAGGTGGCCGGCGAGGTGGAGGTCGCCATCGGGGTCGGTCGGGACGAGCCGTTCACGACCAAGGAACTCGAGGCGCTGGTGGCCTTCGCCTCCCAGGTCAACGTGGCCTGGAGCTTCGAGCGCGCCCAGGCGCAGGTCCAGCACCTGTCGTTGATCGCCGACCGGGAACGCATCGGTCGTGACCTCCACGACACCGTGATCCAACGGCTGTTCGCGACCGGGCTGTCCCTGCAGGCCACCCAGCGGCACCTGGATGACCGGCCGGACGTCAGCGATCGCCTGGAACGCGCCGTGGACGACATCGATAGCACCGTTCGCGAGATCCGCGCCACCATCTTCGCCCTGCAGTCCGCCAACGCCACCGAGCGCGGGGTCAGGGCCCAGGTCCTCGAGGTGGTGGAGGAGCTCTCCGACGTGCTGCCGAGGGCACCCCGGGTCCGCTTCGATGGCCCCATCGACACCGTCGTCGGGCGCGAGGTCAGCGAGCAGCTGCTGCCCGTGGTGCGCGAGGCGCTGACCAACGTCGCCAAGCACGCTGACGCCACCGATATCGAACTGGAGCTCGCCGCCGATCACGCCGGCGTGCGGTTGCGGGTCGCCGACGACGGCCGGGGCATCGCCGCGGGCGCCGACACCAGCGGTGGTTTCGGGCTCGCGAACCTGCGGGAGCGCGCCGAACCCCTCGGCGGCTCCTTCGCGGTCAGCTCACCGGGAAACCACGGGGGCACGGTCGTGGTTTGGGCCGTCCCCGGGCGCTGAGGGGCTCGGCTCGGCGGGCATGGGACCGTCGTCGAGCAGCAGGGCCTCACCGGCCAACCGTGCGGTGACCTCCTCGAGGAACCGCTCCACGGTCGTCCGCGCCAGCCGGTGCATCGCGACCGCGTCGACGGCGCCACCGAACGCACCGCCGGGTGGGCGGTATCTGGCGTCGACGAGCAGCGTCGTGCGCCCGCCAGCCTGGGCGTGCAGACCCAGCTCCCCGTCGAGGCTCGGTAGCAGACGGTCCACCGCGGTCGCTTCGCCGTCCTCGGAGATCGGATCCCAGCTCAACGTCCGCCACCTGGTGGCTCCGGCGCGCCACGGCGAGCCGACCGTGGCCCGCACGGTGCGGGTCAGGGAGCCGGCTCGCAGGGCGAGGACGAAGCAGTCCTGCCCGTCGCGACGAGCGCCAGGTAGCCAACGGGCGGGATCTCCGTCGAAGGCGGACGCGAGTGCGACCGGGTCACCGACCACCGGCAGGAACGTCCGGACGGATCTGGGCACGGCATCGACCTCCTGGGTAGACGCAAGCTACGGTCTGCCGCACACCCGGTTCCAGAGCAAGAGGTCCCACCCGAGGTGGGCACGGTGGCCACGATCGCAGCGGCGATCTGCCCTCTGCTCACCGGCACGGAAGGCAGCGAGGTGACCACGACGGACCCGGTCGGCGACCGTCCCTTCACGACCGTCCCGGAGCTCGCTCCGCTGCTCGACGTCGTCGTCCTCGCCGACGTGCGGTGGTGGCTCGACGGATCACAGGGCCGCGACCAGCACCTCGAAGCCACCCTGCCCGGGGCGGTCTACGTCGACCTGGACGGGGACCTGTCGGGCCCACCGACCCGTGAGGGGGGACGGCACCCACTGCCCACCCCCGAGGCCTTCGCGTCCCCCCTCGCCCGCCTCGGCATCGGCGAGGACGACGTGGTCGTGGCTTTCGACCACGGACCGGGCGTCGCGCCGGCGCGGCTGGTGTGGATGCTGCGCAGCCTCGGGCAGCGTGCGGCGCTGCTCGACGGCGGGTTGGCGGCCTGGGAGGGTCCGACGGCACCGGGTGGGGCCCGCCGCCGGGCGACGAGCGTGCGTGCGCGGCCCTGGCCCGAGGAGCGGCTGGTCGACACCGCGGCGGTCCTGGCCCGGGTGAGCGACGACGCGGACGTCGTGCTGCTCGACGCGCGCTCGGCGGATCGGTTCACGGGCGCTGGGGAGGAACCCGGAAGGGCGCCGAAGGGTCACATCCCCGGAGCGCGCAGCGCACCGGCCACCGAGAACCTCGACGGCGGGCGGCTGCTGGCTCGCGAGGAGCTGCGAGAGCGGTACGCAGCGCTCGGTGCCCTGGAGGCGCCCGAGGTGATCGCCTACTGCGGCTCTGGGGTCGCCGCCTGCGTGGACCTGCTGGCGCTCGAGGAGCTCGGGGTGGCCGGACGGCTCTACCCCGGATCGTGGTCGGCCTGGAGTGCCGACCCGGCACGTCCCGTCGCCACCGGCACGGGGTAGCCTGCTGCCGGTGCTCACCCTCCACCACGACATCACCTCCCCGGCGGCAGCGGTCGCCGTGCTCCGGCTGCAGGCCCTGGTGGACGCGGGAGCGACGGTGCGCTTCTCCCCCCTCGACACCCTCGGGTTGGACATCGACATCCCACCCACCCGTGAGCTGCTGGAGGGCGTGGTGCGCTACGCCGATCGCGCGGCAGAGCTCGGGCTCGCGATGCGCCGGCCGAGCCGGCAGCCGCCGACCCTGCGGGCCCACGTGATCGGCGAGGTGGCGGAGGCCGCTGACCTGGGTGCGTCGTGGCGGTGGAGGTGCCTTCGGGCCTACTGGAGTCAGGACCGTGATCTGCACGACGAGGACACCCTGGTCGAGCTGGCCGTCGACGCCGGTCTCGAGGAGGCCCCTGTGCGGGGTGCCCTCGGCGATCGCTTGACGGTCCACGCGCTGCGCGACCGGATGGTGCACCAGCGTCGGCGGGGGATCGGCGGGGTCCCCGTGCTCGAGTTCGACGGCACCTTCGTGTCGCCGGAGCTCCCCGACGCCGATCTGCGGCAGCTCGCCGGCCTGTGACCTCACCGCCGCGGCCGTCGACGTCCACCCCCGCCCAGGCGCGGGTGGTCGACGAGGTGCTCGGGTGGGGCCGGCCCCGGCCGGTCGTCCCCTCGGGGCTGGTCGACGAGCTGCGGGGCGGTTTCGACGCCGCCTTCGGGGCGGCGCGTAGGGGCGCGCCGGACGGTCCGCCGATCCGCCGCACGGTGCCGGTCCGCGCGCTCGTCGCCGGCGCGACCTCGGGCAGCACCGGCACGATCACCCCCGATCGGGACACGCTGCGGGGCATCCTGTTGGCCCGGAGCTTCGCGCGGGACGTCGAGCTCGGGCAGACCGGCGAGCCCGAGGACGTGGTCGCCGCGGTCGCCGGAGAGGTCGCCGCCGAGCGTCCCGCCGACCCGGGCTCGGCCTCGATGTGGTGGAACGCGGCGCCCCGGCCATCGCGCGACGACATCGTCGCCGAGGTGGTCGGGGTCATGGCGGACCTGCGGTCACTGTGGCCACCGCTGACCGACGCCCACCTCGCCGTCGCCGTCCGCCGTCAGCTCAGGACGCCGGCCGCAGGGCAGGCGCTGGTCCTCAGCGCCCGGCCCGATGTGGTGCTCGACAGTCCCCGACGCGACGAGCGGGCCCGGGCGCTGGTCGTGGTGACACGCTCGGGCATGCCCCGTCCGACCGAGGACCGTGCCCTGGCCCGTGCCACGGCGCTCGTGCAGACCCTGGCCGACGGCCGCCCCCCCTTCCGCTGGGTGGTGCTGCACCTCACCGACGGTCGTCTCGAACCCGAGGACCTGGACCCCGAGGTGCTGCTCACCACCGCTGCCGAGCTCGGTCGCCGGGCGGCCCGGTACCTGGCGAAGGACAGCTCCGCGGGCCGCTCGACCGCCGCTGATCCCGAGCCCGATCGGTCCACGTCACGCGTGAGGGGAGGTGCCGGATGAGCGCCGGCGGCGAGGAAGAGCCGGACCGCAGCGGGCCGCCTGAGGGCGCGCAGCCCCAGGCCACGCCCCCGGCGCGGACCTTCCGGACCCCGCTGCGGGGGCACGCCTTCTCAGGCCCGACCCCGCCGGAGGCGTTGGAGCCCGGCCGACCGGCCTCGGTGGTGCGCGAGCCCCGCAACCCCGCGGATCCCCTCGCCATCGCCGTCTGGGTCGATGACGGGGAGGGCCGGCCGTGGCGGATCGGGTACCTCGACCGCACGGTCGCCGCCCGGATCGCCCCCAGGATCGATGCGGGCGCCGAGGTGCGTGCCGTCATCGAGGGCTGGCTGGAGGAGCAGGGTGGCCGGTGGGAGCGGCCGCTGCTCCGCCTGGAGGTCACCGACGGACCCGGAGAGGGCACCCAACCGCCGGAGACGGTGCACGTGCAGGTGTGGGGACGGCCCCCGGGGGTTCGGCGACGACGGATCGATCCCGCGGGCTGAAGCCGGTGGGTCGGATCAGTCCTCGTCGTCCTCGTCGTCCTCGTCGTCGTCCTCGTCGTCGTCCTCGTCGGGTGGCGGGGGAGGCGCAGCGCGGGTCGCCGTGCCTCGCTCGATGATGCGGGTCTGGGGGACGTAGGTGGTCGTGATGGTGCGGGTCTCCGTGCCCCCACCGACCAACTCCACCGCCCGGGTGACCGTCACGGTGAACCCGTCGGCTCCGGACTGCAGGACCCGTTCCTGGCCACGACGCAGCTCCGAGGTGTTGCGGACCTCGGTCTGGAACGAGCGCGGGCGCGTGCGGTCGCTGTGGCTGGCGGACACCGCCGTGGCCCGCGGGACGCCGTAGAGGGACACGGTGACCGATGTGGAGGTGTGGGCGGTCTTGACGAGGATCGCGCCCTCGGTGTTGTTGGTGAACCGCACATCGAGCACCGGGTAGGACAGGGTCGCCTCCCGCCCGATCGGGTAGCGGCTGATGTACCAGGAGTGGGCCCGCCACTGGTCGAGCTGCACCCCCGAGAAGAAGGCCGCGTTGAAGGTCGTGGTCCCGAACTGCGAGGTCCCACCACCGCAGGTGTCGACCAGTTCCCCCCGCACGATGGTCCCGGCGGGCTCGTAGCCCTTCTCGCAGCTGCGTTCGCCGGAGATCTCGTTGATCGAGAACTGCTCGCCGGGGAGCACGAGGGCGCCGTCGATCCCGTCCGCCAGCAGCTGGATGTTCGCGTTGCGGGTCTGTCCGGCCTGGTAGTAGGTCGTGAACGTGCCGAGCACGTGGGTGGGGCGCAGCTCCTCGGCCCGTGAGGTGGGGAACTCCGACTCCACCTCCGCCAGCCGCAACCGGGCCTCGCGGATGCCCTCGCGCAGCAGCTCCGTGAGCTGCACGGCCGCGAGCTCGGCATCGAAGGCCCGGCCGGTCCGGCTGGGATCCAGCCCCACCGAGGCCTCCACCGGCCGGAACGTGGCGTCGAGCTGGGCGTCGAAGGTCGTGGGCGGGGTCCGGCTGGCGGAGTAGGACGCGGGGGTCGGGGCGATGTCGAAGCGTGCGGCGCCGAGCTCGCCGATGACCTGCTCGACTCGTTCCGGGGTCACCACCAGGTGCAGCTCGATCGCGCCGGGCACCTCGCCACGTTCCTCGATCCCGATCATGGCGGCCAGGTCCGCGGGCGCCAGCTCGAGGGTCGTGTCGTCCGCGTGCACCAGCAGGGGTTCGGCCAGGGCGCGCTCGACCTGCTCGGCGGTGGTCGCGATCTCCTCGTCGGCGATCATCTGGGGGGTGGTCGCCGCCGGGAGGTCGAAGGCGTCGGGTCCGGGAGCGCGGACCGCGCTCACCGCCAACTGCACCGTGGTGGCCCGATCGACCACCACCTCGCCCTGGGATGAGGTGGTCAGCACCTCGACCTGGCCGGTGTCGACGGCGACGCCACCGCGGATCTCGGGGCGGTCGAGCTGGTTGGCCAGTGCGTCTACCCAGTCAGTGATGACATCCCGGTCGGTGACCTCGACGAGGTCGAGGTCCGCCGGCTGCCGGAAGGCGCGCAACCGGGTGAGGATGTCACCGGGCAGACCAGAGCGGCCCCGGGACATGGCGGCGTCGACGGTGGCGTCGACGTCGATGGTGAAGCCGGAATCCCGGGGCACCAGGACGTACTCCTCGCCCTCGAACGCGAAGGAGACGGGGTCGGTCTCCCGGGCCTCGACGGTGTCGGCGAGGCGGTCACGCACCTCCGCCGGCGACATCCTCGAGACATCGACCCCCGCAACGGAGGTGTTGGGCAGCACCGCGTCACGCTGCACGAACCACAGGGTGCCGAGCGCCAGCAGGAGCACGAGGACGACGCCGCCGGCCGCGATGCCGAGGCCGCGCGTGCGGCGAGAGACGGTGGTGATGCGTGCCATGGAGCGGGACCCCCGACTATGGCCCCGGGTGGTGGCCGAGCCGGCAGGGTACCAACCACCGTTGTCGGCCAAGGGGGGTCGGCGGTGTGGTCCGGACGGCCGCCGCGGCGGCATGGACCGGCGAGCCACGAGGTAGGGTCCCGACCGCGGAACCGGGCACGGCCGACCACCGGGGGCGCTGCGTCGGTCCGCTGCCACCACCCGACCATCGAGATGGAGGGGTCCGTGCTCGTCGATGTCCCTGTCCGCTGGCTCCTCGGTGTGGGGGGCGCGTTGCTGGCGCTGGCCGGGTTGGGCGTCGGGCTGCCCGCCGGGATCGCCGGGGCGCAGACCCAGGCGGAGCGCGAGCTGTCCGAGGCGCGCGCGGCACTGGAGCGCATCGGCGCCGAGGTGGCGGACGCCGATCGTGAGGTGAGCACGCGGGAGGCGGCACTGGCCGACGCCGAGGACCGGCTCGCGGCGATCGAATCGATCGTCAACGACGTCGCCGCCGAGGTGGAGCGGCAACGGGTCGTGGTGCACGACGCCCAGCGTCGCCTCACCGAGGTCGAGCAGGACCAGGCCGAGCTGGAGGCGGCCTTCACCGGACGCGTCGCCCGGCTGTTCAAGCAGGGGCCGGACCTGACCTTCGAGGCACTGCTGAACGCCGAGGCAGCTGACGAGGTGATCGCCCGGACCGAGTTGCTCGACCGGGTGCTCGCGGGCGACCAGGTCGACATCGAGCGTCTGACGGCGATCGAGACCGCCGTGCTGGCGCAGCGAGCCGTCGTCGTCGCCGAGCAGGAGCGGCTGGAGTCCCAACTGGCGGAGCAGGAGGAGATCCTGGCCGAGGTCGAACAGCTGCGACGCAGCCGCGCGCTGGCAGCCGCCGATGCGCGACAGCGGGCACGGGACCTCGCGGTCCAGCGGGACGACCTCGAGGCAGAGGAGGAGGAGCTGGCAGCCCTCGTCGAGCGCCAGCAGGCGGCGGCGCGGCGGGCCGAGGAGGAGCGCAGGGCCGAGGAGCAGCGCCGGACCGCCGAGGAGAGGCGCCAGACGGTCCAGCGGCCTGCGAGCCGTGCGGCGACCACCACGGCCACCGGCGGCTACGTCTGGCCGATGTGTGCCCCCGTGACCTCCGAGTACGGCCCACGCTGGGGGCGCATGCACCGGGGCATCGACCTGGGAGCCCCGACGGGCACGCCCATCCGCGCGATCAGGGCCGGCACCGTCATCTTCGCGGGCTGGCAGGGCGGCTATGGGCAGATCACGCTGGTCGACCATGGGAACGGGGTGGTGTCCGCCTACGCCCACCAGAGCCGGTTCGCGGTCGGTCAGGGCGCGCGCGTCGCCCAGGGCCAGGTCATCGGCTACGTGGGTACCACCGGCAACACCACCGGTGCCCACCTCCACCTGGAGACCCGGGTGGGGGGCACGGCGGTGAACCCGAGGCAGTACCTGTCCGGCTCGCCCTGCTGAGGCGTCGACCCCGAGCAGTGGAGCTGCGCCCGCCACCGTCGCTCACCCTGGTGCGCGGACCGGCCAAGGGCGACATCCCGGGGGCCGAAGGCGTACGCTGCCCTCGATGGCGGATACCCATGGGCGGTACGAGGAGCTGGCGGTCGGGCACGTGCTCGGCGGCCTGACCGCCAGGCAGTCCGCGGAGTTCCGCAACCACCTCCACAGCTGTCCCGAATGCCGCACCCGCGTGGCGGAGTTGCACGGCATCGCGGACGACCTCGCGGCCGCCGAACGCGACGAGCGCGCTCGCACACCGCTCCGCACCGAGGTCACCCGGCGGGCGGAGCCGGAAGGCGACCCGGTCGGCGTGTCCAGGATCGGGGTCGGTCACGTGACCGTGGCGGTGCTGGTCGTGCTCGCCTTGGCGACCGCGATGGCGTTCTGGAACCTGCACCTGCGCAGCACCGCGTCCGCCTACCTCGGTGTGGTCGAGGCCCAGGGGGAGGCGCTCGCCCGCTTGGCCACGGGGATCGAGCTGGAACCGGAGCTGGCGGCCGGGCTCGAGGGGCGGGTGGTCACCGACGGCGAGCACGTCACGCTGAGCTTGGCCGGACTCGATGAGCTCGGTGAGGGGGAGCGGCTGGTGGCGTGGTTCGACGGTGCCGAGGACCCCTCCGCCACGCCGCCGCGGGTCCTGGCCGGGCCCGGTGAGCTGCAGGACGGGACCGTCGCCGCATCGCTGGAGGTCGCCGAGGCCACGGGTCTGAAGGTGACTCGGGAGGTCGGGATCAGTCAGCGCGAACCCGAGGGGCCGGTGCTCGTCGAGGTCGTCCTGGTCGTGACGAACGAGCGCTGAGCCCACCCGCTCCCCGGATCGGCTCACTCGCGGTCTTCCGGGTCCTCGTCGAAGTAGTCCAGTCGGTCGATGGGCATGACCACCGCGGAGAGCACGTTGGTGAGGTGGGCGACGATGCGCTTGAGGTAACGGGCGGCCAGGGCGCGCCCGACGGCGTAGAGGCGGTCGTCCTCACCGCGCACCAGTAGCGACACCGTGGTGTCGAACTCGTCGAGGAGTTCGTCGCCGCGGACCAGCAGTTCGGTCGCGCGCTCGTGATCGCGGGCGGAGAAGATCTCGGCGGTGTCGGCGATCATCTGGGAGACCTCGACCCGCAGCTCGCGCCACGCGGGGAAGTCCGAGAGATCGACGCCGTCCTTGCCGAGGTCGCGCAGGTTCTTGCCGTAGTCCCCGATCCGCTCGATGTCCTTGACGATCGACATATAGACCAGGATCGCCGGGGTGTCGATCGCGCCGACGACGCTGGCGTGGACGACCAGGTCGCGGCGGATCTCGCGCTCACCGTCGTTGACCCGTTGGTCGGTGGCCTTGATCTCGCGCTTGACGGTCTTCCAGTCGACGCCGTCGAGCAGGATCGACATCGCCAGGTCGAACACGATGCGATCATCGGCGAGCATGCGCTGGATGATCTGTTCGATGTTGTCGAGGCGGTCGTCGCTGGCGGTGCTGCGTTTGAACCCGAAGGCCATGTCGGCTCTCCCTGTCGATCAGCTGAGCAGGAACACCCCGAGGACCGGGACCACGATGAACAGCCCCACCACGTAGCCAAGCACGAGGCTGCGTCGCTCCGTGGCGACATTCGCGGTCCAGATGGCGGCGCGGAGCGGGAGGTCACGGATCACCGGGACCGGGTAGATGATGGCGATGGCCAGCAGGTTGAACAGGGTGTGGACCAGCGCGATCGTGAGGCCTTCGGGGCGCAGGACCGCGAGTGACGCCAGCAGTGCGGTGATCGTGGTTCCCACGTTGGCGCCCAGGGTGATCGGATACACGTTGCGCAGGGTCAGGATCCCGGCAGCTGCCATGGGCACCAGCATCGCGGTGGTGATGCTGGAGGACTGCACCGCCACGGTCACCACGATCCCGACCACGATCCCGATAGCGCCGCCACCCTTGCCGATCCAGGTGTTCATGGCCTGCTCGATGCCGCCGGCGACCAGTTGGCGCATGTTCTTGGTGAGCAGCCCCAGAGCGGCGAAGATGGCGCCGAGCCCCAGTAGCAGCAGCAGGATCGCGAGCACCACGGTCGGGAGCGGGAGGCGGTTGACCAGGTCCTCGATGAAGCCGACGGGCACCTTCACCGCCGTGCGGATCGGACTGGACCCGATCTCGCTGACCTCGGTGCCGCGGAGCCGCTCGGTCAGCCACGTCGCCGAGTTGGTCAGCACGTTGGTCGCGAGCTCCAGGGGGAGCAGGATCGCGACGGAGAGCAGCTTGAAGTAGTCGTGGAGGGTGGCCGCGGCGAAGCCGAGGCGGAACTCGTTGGGTCGGCGGATGTTGCCCAGGGCGGCAAGGGTGTTGGTCACGGTCGTGCCGATGTTGGCACCCATGATCATCGGCCCCGCGAGCGCCAGGGGGATCGTGCCGGCACCGACCAGGCCCACGATCGCGGAGGTCGAGACGGACGACGACTGCACGAGGACCGTGAACAGCAGCCCGGCGAACAACCCGGAGATGGGGTTGGCCACCCGGTCCAGCAGCCCGCTGGTGAAGTCCTCACCGAGCCCGGCGATCCCGACCTCGAGGAGTGCCACCCCGATGAGGAACACGTAGAGGAGGAGCAGGACGAACAGTGCCCGGACTGGCGGCGGGACGGTGCGACCGCCGAGGGATGAACGGGGTTCGGACGCCACTCCGGCAGCTCCCACGACGGATGTGGACGGCAGACTCGCAGAACCGGGCCGCAACCTGCAAGTCAGTGGACGGTACGGCCACGTTCACCCGCCGTTCACGTCCGAGCACCCGGAGCAGACGCGCCGGTCGGCGCCCCGGTGTCGACATGCCACGGGCGCGGCCCTCGGCCGCGCCCGTGGTGGTGCTGGATGGAACCTCTGGCACCGTCACACCGGGGTGGTTCGGCTCGGTTACGGACCGACGCCCCGGTGGCGTGGCGTCGAGCGGGACGAGTTCCCGACCGATGCCGTTGGCGGTACCTGACTGGGAGTCGCTGGAGCGGTCCAGCGCCGGCCTCAGCGGCCAGGTACCTCCAGGGTCCCGCGATGATGACTACTACTCAACGGACCACCTCCTTCCTCTGGTGCCGGGCAGAGAACCACATCCGGCCTCGGCATGCCAGCACGTGAGGGGCACCTCGGCTGCCGCGGCCGCGACCTTGGCCCGGTTGGCCCCGACGCAGCCGCACCGCTACGTTGCGCCGCGCACTCCGGGCACGTAGCTCAGTGGGAGAGCGCTGCCTTCACACGGCAGAGGTCAGAGGTTCGATACCTCTCGTGCCCACCCCGACGGGCCCCCGCCGGTCCTGCGACGACGCCGCTCGGCGGGGGTCCGCTCGATCGCCACCGGTACCGGTCGTCCGGCCGCAGTGGCCGTGGCCTCTCGGGCCAGGGCAGGCCTACGGTGACGAGATGACGATCGTCACTGGACCCAACCCCCGGCTGCGCTTCGTCGAACGCGCGCTGCGCGGCTTGGCCATCGGTCGCTCACCCGTCGAGCCCGAGGTCGCCGCGCTCGACGAGTTCCTGGTCACCGACGGCGTGGCGGTCGACATCGGAGCGGGGTTCGGGCTGTACCCCCTCTCCTTCGCCGCCCAACTCGGTCCAGCGGGCCGGGTCCTGAGCTTCGAGCCGTTACCCGGCCCTCACGGCTTCCTGCGTCGGGTGATCCGTTGGTTGGGGGCGGCCAACGTCACCCTCTCCCAGCAGGCGGTCGGTGATCACGGCGGGGGAGGCGAGATGAGCCTGCCGAGGCGGCACGGGCTGCCCGTGCACGGTCGTGCCTTCTTGGCTGGTGAGGCCGACGGCCCGGGCTCCAACGCCGAGTTCCATGCCGAACGTCCGGTGCCGGTCACCATGGCGACGCTGGATGCCAGGGTGCGGGCGGCGGGACTCGACCGGGTCGACGTCATCAAGATCGATGTCGAAGGGTACGAGCCAGCCGTCCTGCGTGGCGCCGAGTGGACCCTGCGGACGTTCCGTCCAGCGCTGCTGCTGGAGATCGAACATCGCCACCTCGACCGGTTCGGGGCCGAGCCTGCCGAGGTCGTGGCGTGGCTCCGCGATCACGACTACGACATGGCCACGCTGCAGGACGGACGCTGGCACCCCGTCGATCACGTCACCACCCACCACCGCAACTACCTGTTCACCCCCCGCTGATCGATCTCCCCACGGCCCGGCCACGCCTTCGGGGGTGTCTGGTCCACCGCGGGCCGGGGACTACCCTCGCTGTCCGCGCGAGGTGCCGCCACTCGCGCCACCGAGGAGCGTCACGTGAGCCAGACCATCACCGTCCACCACGGCGACCGAAGTGCCGTGCTCGATCCCGGCACCACCGCCCTGCAGGCGCTGAAAGCCCTCGAGGCGATCCGCGGCGCGATCGTCGCCGCCGAGGTCACCACCCCGGACGGGGTGACGCAGGAGGGGGACCTGGACCGACCCGTGCCCGACGGTGCCACCGTGGCCGGGATCAACGCCGACACCGAGCAGGGTCGGGCGATCCTGCGCCACTCCACGGCCCACCTGATGGCCCAGGCCGTCACCGACCTGTTCCCCGGGGCCAAGTGGGCGATCGGACCGCCCATCGAGGACGGGTTCTACTACGACTTCGACGTGGCGAGTCCGTTCACGCCCGAGGCCCTCGAGCGCATCGAGGCGCGCATGGTCGCGCTGGCCCGTGAGCGTCAGCGCTACGTGCGCGAGGAGATCCCCGAGGCGTCGGCGCGCGAGGAGTTCGCCGACCAGCCCTACAAGATCGAGATCATGGACCTCGTCGGTGATGGGACGATCGTGAGCGCCGTCGACACCGTCGCTCCCGATGCGCCGGCTGGCGGCGTCGACGCCGCAGCCTCGGACGCCGCGCCGACCTACACCGTCTACCGCAACGTCCGTGACCTCGACGACGGCAGCACCGAGGTGGCGGGGTCGGACCTGTGCCGCGGCCCCCACGTGCCCTCAACCGAGCGCATCCCGGCCTTCACCCTGCTGCGCAGCGCCGGCGCCTACTGGCGGGGGCGCGAGGACCAGCCGATGCTGCAGCGCATCTACGGCACGGCGTGGGAGTCCAAGAAGGCGCTCAAGGCCCACCTCGAGCTCCTCGAGGAGGCCAAGAAGCGCGACCACCGCAAGCTCGGCCGTGAGCTGGAGCTCACCCACCATCCCGACGAACTCGGTCCCGGTTTGTCGATCTTCCTGCCCAACGGCGCCCTGGTCCGCAAGCAGATGGAGGACTGGATCCGCGACGAGACCCTCAAGCGCGGCTACCTCCCGGTCTACACCCCGCACATCGCCAAGGAGGACCTGTGGCGGATCTCGGGGCACCTCGAGAACTACGAGGAGCTGATGTACCCGGGCATGGAGCTCGATGACGCCGGTGCGGCCTACCGGCTGAAGCCCATGAACTGCCCCTTCCACATCCTGGCCTTCACCTCCCGGACCCGCTCCTACCGCGAGCTGCCCCTGCGGATCTCCGAACTCGGCACCGTCTACCGCTACGAGCGCTCCGGGGTGGTCAACGGGATGCTGCGGGCCCGGGGCTTCACCCAGGACGACTCCCACATCTTCTGCCGCGCGGACCAGGTCGTCGACGAGGTGGTCGGCTGCATCGAGTTCGCCCGCGACCTCTACGCCGCCTTCGGTCTCGGCGAGCCCTCCCGGGTGGCCGTCTCGACCCGACCCGACGCCAAGGCGATCGGGACCGACGAGCAGTGGGCCTACGCCGAGAAGGCCCTGGTGGAGGCGGCCGAGCGGTCCGGCTACCACTACCAGATCGATGCCGGCGAGGGGGCCTTCTACGGCCCGAAGATCGACATCCACGCCCGGGACGCCATCGGGCGCGAGTGGCAGCTGACCACGATCCAGGTGGACTTCAACCTGCCGGAGCGCTTCGACCTCTTCTACGTCGGCGACGACGGCGCCAAGCATCGACCCTTCATGGTGCACCGGGCGCTGTTCGGGTCGATCGAGCGGTTCTTCGCCGTGATGGTCGAGTCCTTCAACGGCGCGTTCCCGACCTGGCTCGCCCCCGAGCAGGTCCGGGTCGTGCCCGTCGCGGCGGAGTTCGATGGCTACGCCGGTGAGGTGGTGGAGGCGTTGCGCGCCGACGGGGTCCGGGTCCACCTCGATGCCGGTGACGGCACGCTCGGCCACAAGATCCGGGACGCACAGACCTCGAAGGTCCCCTACCCCCTGATCGTCGGCTCATCCGAGGCCGAGTCCCGCACGGTCGCCATCCGTCCCTACCGCGGTGACCAGCGCAAGGAGGTCCCGCTGGACACCTTCGTCGCCGAGGTGGCGGCGGAGATCGCGGCGCAGGTGCCGGAGGCACGGTCCGCATGAGCCTCGAGGACCACGTCGGCGAGGTCTCACGTGACACGCGCAGCGACCAGCCGGGCGTGGGCATCGAGGGGCTGCAGCGGCTCTGGGCTCCCTGGCGGTTCGGCTACATCGCGGGCGCCGACCAGGTGGAGGGGTGCCCGTTCTGCGTCCTGCCCGCCCGCGACGCGGCCACTGACCGCGAGTCGCTGATCCTGTTCCGTGGTGACCACGCCTACGTCATCTTCAACGCCTACCCCTACAACCCAGGCCACCTGATGGTGGTGCCCTACGAGCACACCGCGGCGCTCGAACACCTCGACGTCGAGGTGGCGGCCGAGGTGTTCGCCCTCGGGCGGGAGACGGTGCGGATCCTCAAGGAGCGCATCGGGGCCCAGGGCATCAACCTCGGGATGAACCTGGGTGCGGTCGCCGGCGCCGGCATCACCGACCACCTCCACCTCCACGCCGTGCCACGCTGGGGTGGCGACACCAACTTCATGTCGGTGGTCGGCGCCGCCCGGGTGCTCCCGAAGGCGCTGGAGGAGATGTACGACGAGCTGCTGCCGGGGTTCGCGCACCTCGGCTGAGTGACCGCGGGCGGGGACCGTTGGCCGCTCGGCCACCCTGGAAGGCGGTCGCCGGGTCGCTAGCCTCGGGACAAACCTCCCGATCGCAGGTCGCCGTGGCGCTCCGTTCCCGCTTCCCCGCTGCCGTCGATGCCGTGACCGCTCCACTGGGTCGCGGGCTCGGCCGCACCGGGGTCAGCCCCAACACCCTCACCACGCTGGGGCTGCTGCTCCCCGCGGCGGCCGCGGTGCTGGTGGCGTTGCAGCGCTTCCACCTCGCCGCCCTGGTGCTGATCGCGGGCGGCATGATGGATGTGCTGGACGGCTCGGTCGCCAGGGCCACCGAGCGCTCCACCCCCTTCGGCGGTTTCTACGACTCGGTCAGCGACCGCATCTCCGACGGCCTGATGCTCGGCGGCATCGCCTGGGCCGTCCTCGACCAGCCTCGGCTGCTGGCGTTGGCGCTGGTGGCGCTGGTGGCAGCCTTCCTCCCCAGCTACGTGCGCGCCAAGGCGGAGTCGATCGACCTGGACTGCTCGGTCGGGGTCCTCGAGCGGGCAGAGCGCGCGATGCTCATCATCGCGGCGCTGCTGTTCCACCCCTGGCTGTTCGAGCCGGTCCTGTGGCTGCTGGCGATCGGTGGCACCGTCACCGTGATCCAGCGCATCCACCACGTGTGGTGCCAGATCGCCCGCGACGTGCCCGAGGAGCTGCTGGCGCTGGCGCTGCACGACCGGGCCTGGAGTCGGGCGTTCAAGAAGGCAGCCCGCCGCTTCTACGGGGAGCGGAACTTCGACGGCGCCGTCGACGGACTCGTGGAACAGGCGCAGGCGGCAGAGCCGGCCGAGCGCGACGGCGGGCGTGTGGAGCGACGCCCCACGTCGATCGAGGTGGCTCGCGGTGACGAGGATCCGGGGTACGCCCGGTGAGCCAGGGGCAGCTGTTCGATGCGCTCCCACCCGCAGCGCCCACGAGCCTGCGCCAGCGCCTCGCCTACGCCCGCACGCTCGCGGTCTGGGAGGCTGCGGCGCAGGCCCCGGAGGCGGTGGCGCGCCGCCTCCCGTCCCGGCTCGGACGTGCCTGGTACCTGGCGGCGCCGGCCCGGCAGCGGGCGCAGGTGCGCCGCAACCTCGCGCGGGTGGGGCCGGGGGCGAGCGAGCATGAACTGGCCCACCTGGTGCGTGAGGCCTACGTCGGCTACGCCCGGTACTGGATCGACGCCTTCCGGTTGCACCGCATGGACGGGGCCGCGGTGGTGGCAGCCGCGACCGCCGAGGGGCTTGGCTACGTGGACGCGGTCCGTGATGCCGGGCAGGGGGGCATCTTCGCCACGGGCCACCTCGGCTCCTGGGACGTCGGGGCGTTCTTCACCACCCAACGCCGCTGGGGCATGGTCGTGGTCGCCGAGGTGGTGGAGCCGCGGGCGCTGTACGAGCGCTTCGTCCGGCTCCGTGAGGAGGCCGGCATCGATGTGATCCCCCTGGTGCGCGGTGGCGACATGCTCGGCGAGCTCGAGCACCGGGTGCGGGAGTCGGGGGCGCTGGCCACCTTGCTCGCCGACCGTGACCTGACCAGGCGCGGCCCCATCGTCGAGTTCTTCGGTGAACCCTGTCGTCTGCCCCCGGGCCCGGCCGCCCTGGCGCGGCGCACGGGCCTGCCCGTGCACGTGGGGGCGTTCCTCGCCGCCGGCGACGGCTACCACGGGGTGGTGCACGCGCCGATCGAGGTGGCCCACCTCGACGTCGTCGACGGCACCCAGGCCGTGGCGACCGAGCTGGAAGCGCTGATCGGCCGTTTCCCCACCCAGTGGCACGTCTTCGTCCCCAACTGGCTGGCCGACCGCGAGCCCGACCACCCGGTCGTGCACGCCTGGCGGGCGGGGGAGGACTGGCGAGCGCTGGCGCGCGCTGACCGACGAGATCGGACAGGGGAGGCGTCGGCGTGAGGATCGCGATCGTCAGCCCCTACGACCTCGGGGTGCCGGGAGGGGTCCAGTCGCACGTCCGGCAGCTGGCGGCGCGGCTCCGTGCGGACGGCGATCAGGTGGTCCTCCTCGGCGCGGGGCGGGTGGGGGTGGTGACCCCGCCTGATGCACCGGCCGAGGTGGGGCTCGGGCCGACGCGGGGGGTGGCGTTCAACGGTGCGGTGGCCCCGATCGCGCTGCGGCCCTCGGCCGCGTGGCGGACCCTGCGCGCCCTCGAGCGGCTCGCGCCCGAGGTGGTCCACGTCCACGAACCCCTGGTGCCCATGGTGGGTCTCGCCGCCGCCCTCGGGACCGTGGCACCGCTGGTGGTCACCTTCCACGCCTGGTCGGACAGCGACCGCACCTACCGTCTGGCCCGGACGCTGGGGCGAGGTGTGCTGTCCCGGGCGGCGATAGCCGTCGCGGTCTCCGAGGCGGCTGCCGACTACCACGCGGGCGCGCTCGGCGTCGAACCGTGGTCGCTCAGGGTCGTGGCCAACGGGGTGGACGTGGCACCCTTCCGCGCGGCGGCCCAGGCGCTGGGGGAGGAGCGGGCCGAGGGCCCGCCGCGGCTGGTGTTCGTCGGCCGCCTCGAACCCCGCAAAGGGGTGCTGGTGCTCGCCCGCGCCTACCTGGAGCTGCTCCGCACCCACCCCTCGGTCGAGCTGACCGTGATCGGCGACGGGCCGCAGGGCGAGGAGCTCCGGGGTCTGCTCGCCGGGGTCCCCGCCGGACAGGTCCGGCTCGCGGGGCGTGTGAAGGGTGTCGCGCTGGCCGAAGCGCTGGCCCTTGGCGACGTCGCGGTCGCCCCCGCGCTCGGCGGCGAGTCCTTCGGCATCGTGCTGCTGGAGGCGATGGCGGCCGGCACGGCGGTCGTCGCCTCCGACATCCCCGGTTACCGCAGCGTCATCGAGGACGGGCGGGACGGGGTCCTCGTGCCCGTCGGCGACCACGGTCGGCTGGCCGGCGCCCTCGCCGCGCTGCTGGACGATCCCGGGCGTCGAGCTGCGCTGGTCGCCGCGGGTGCGCGCACGGCCGAGGCCCACGACTGGTCGGCCGTGGCCGCACGGCTGCGGGAGGGCTACGCCGACGCGCTCCGCGGGATATTCGCCCCTGAGCGGTGACGTATCCCGCGCAGCGGCATCCAGTGTCGGCGGGGGCGGCAGAGCGCGGCACGTGCGAGGGGGGCGCGCGCGGGCGTCGTAGGATCGCCGTCGGTCCCACTCCGATGCCCTGCCTCGAACGATCCGCGGAGCTCCCCGTGCCCTCTCCCGCCACCGTGGTCCGTGCCGCTGTCGCGACCACGCTGCTGCTGGTCGTCGCCGCCTGCGGCAGCCACGACAAGGTCCTCGTCCTGCCCGAACCGCTCGAGCCCGAGCCCATCGAGGAGCCGGAACCCGAACCCGAGCCGGAGCCCGAACCGGAGCCGGAACCCGAGCCCGAGCCAGAACCGGGCCCGACCTCACCGCTGACCGGGCTGGAGGTGGACGAGGAGGTCCTCGCGCTACCGGCCCTGCTGATCAAGGTCGACAACGCGCCGCAGGCGCGACCACAGTCCGGCTTCGACGTGGCCGACATCGTCTACGAGGAGGTCGTCGAGGCTGGGGTGACCCGGTTCCTGGCCGTGTTCCACAGCCAGCTGCCGCCGGTCGCGGGCCCGGTCCGCTCCGCCCGCCCGGTCGACGTCCAGCTCATGTCCGGCTACAGCCGGTCGGCGTTCTTCTCCTCCGGGGCCCGCAACGAGGTGCAGCCCATGCTGCGCGCCGCTCCCTCGATCGTGATCACCGAGGGAGGCCCGGGCTTCTTCCGCGACCGGTCCCGGCGCGCGCCCCACAACCTCTACGTCGATGCGCCGGCGGCCCGTGAGGGGGCCCGGCAGCGCGGCGCGGAACCGATCGAGGACGTCGGGTGGGTGTTCGACGACGAGGCCCCCCACGGCGCCCTGGCCTGCCCCGAGGACGCGACCGGCTGCGAGGACCCGGGGGCAGCGATCCAGATCCGGATGTCGTCGGGGTACCGCACCACCTGGGAGTACGACGCCGAGGCGGGTGTCTACCGCCGTTTCCAGAACGGCTCCCCGTCCCTGGTGACCGGACCGGGCCGGATCGGGGCGGCCAACGTGGTCGTGCTGGACACCCGCCACTACCTCGGCACGCCGAGCTGCTACGGCAGCCGCTGCCCCGAGACCGACGTGGTGACCGCCGACGCCCCCGCCCTGGTGCTCAGGGACGGGCAGCGGTACGAGGCCCGCTACCGCAAGCCGTCCTCTGATGCTCCGCTCGAGATCCTCGACCCCGACGGCGAGCCCTTCCCGCTCAAGCCGGGGCCGACGTGGCTGCACCTGCCCGACAACCTGCCGGGCATCACCAGCTGAGCGCGAGCACCCAGCGGCTCGCAGGCTGGGCTCGCACGGTGGGTTGTGCGGTCGTCGGTGGGGGATGAGCGCAGTATCCTGAAGCCACCTCCCCGCCGCACGTCCGGAGCCAGCCATGAGCGCCCCAGAACACCCGCTACCCGCTGCCGCGACCTCGCAGACCGGCAGCACCCGCGTCAAGCGTGGCCTCGCGGACATGCTCAAAGGCGGCGTCATCATGGACGTCATCGACGTCGAGCAGGCGCGGATCGCCGAGGAGGCCGGCGCGGTCGCGGTGATGGCGCTCGAGCGTGTGCCCGCCGACATCCGCAAGGACGGCGGGGTCGCCCGCATGTCGGACCCGGACATGATCGACGCGATCATGGCGACGGTCTCGATCCCGGTCATGGCCAAGGCTCGCATCGGCCACTTCGTCGAGGCCCAGGTCCTGCAGTCGCTCGGGGTCGACTACGTCGATGAGTCCGAGGTGCTCACCCCCGCCGACGAGGCCCACCACATCGACAAGTGGCGGTTCGACGTGCCCTTCGTGTGTGGTGCCACCAACCTCGGCGAGGCCCTGCGACGCCTGTCCGAGGGAGCCGCGATGATCCGCTCCAAGGGCGAAGCCGGCACCGGGAACGTCGTGGAGGCCACCCGGCACATGCGCGCCATCGGCGGGGAGATCCGCCGGTTGGCCACGATGGACGAGACCGAGCTCTATGCCGCCGCCAAGGAGCACCGCGCGCCCGTCGAGCTGGTGCGTGAGTGCGCCGAGACCGGCCGGCTGCCCGTCGTGCTGTTCACCGCCGGTGGGATCGCCACCCCGGCCGACGCCGCGATGATGATGCAGCTCGGGGCGGACGGGGTGTTCGTCGGCTCCGGCATCTTCAAGTCCGGCGACCCCGAGCAGCGGGCCCGGGCGATCGTGGAGGCCACGACCCACTTCGAGGCCCCGGGCGTGATCGCCAAGGTGTCCCGTGGGCTGGGCGAGGCCATGGTGGGGATCAACATCGACACCCTGCCCGAGGACCAGAAGTACGCCGCGCGCGGCTGGTGAGCAGCGCGTTCGTCCCCGATCGCTGGATCCCGGGGCAGCGGTTGACCGGCCGGCTGCCTGCTGCCCCCGCGGCACGCTCTCCCGACGGCGAGGTGGCCGCGCCCCTGATCGGCGTGCTCGGTCTGCAGGGCGACGTGCTCGAACACCTCCAGGCGCTCCGGCGCGTCGGCGCGCGGGCGGTTCAGGTCAAGACGGCGCCGCAGCTCGCCGAGGTGGCTGGGCTGATCCTGCCGGGCGGCGAGTCGACCACGATCGGCAAGCTGCTGGAGCGGTTCGGCCTGTTGGAGCCGTTGCAGGCCCGCATCGCCGATGGCCTGCCCGTGTTCGGCACGTGCGCCGGCATGATCCTGCTCTCCGACGAGCTCGAGCAGGACGAGCCGCAACCGTTGGTCGGTGGTCTGCACGTGCGCACCCGCCGCAACGCCTTCGGCCGTCAACTGGACTCGTTCGACACCCGCATCGAGGTGGTGGGGATCGACGGCGGCCCCATGGACGTCGCCTTCATCCGTGCACCCCGGGTCGAGCGCGTGCTGACCGACGAGGTCGAGGTGCTCGCGTCGGTGGACGGTCACCCAGTGGTCGTGCGGCAGGGCCCGCTCTGGGCGGCGGCGTTCCACCCCGAGGTGACCGGTGACGACCGGCT
>PWEU01000174.1 GCA_003554005.1 Nitriliruptoraceae bacterium | reverse complement strand
GACGCATCACCTTCTCGCTGAGCAAGGTGGTGGCCCGGGCGTCGACCTCGGCGTCCTCGAGGTCGACGAAGGTCATGCCGATCTGGGTGGCCAGCGCCGCCACGAGGTCCTTCTCGGTGACCGACTTCTGATCGACCAGCACGCGACCGAGCCGACGGCCGGAGTCGCGCTGCTCGGCCTCGGCGGCATGGAGCTCCTCGAGGGTGATCAGCCCGCGATCGACCAGGATCTGCCCGAGGCTCCTCATCCGACATCACCGAGCTTGGAGCGCTCGACGTCCAGGGGACCGAGCACTTTCGCGGTCCGCCGAGCGGGTGGACCGGGAGACAGCCGGATCGTCATCGCAGCGTCTCCACGCCGTTGATCAGCCGGCGCAGCGCGTCATCGTCGACGTCGGGCTCGTGGTCCTCCCGGTCGTCGTCACCGGTGGCGAGGGGCGTCAGGCTGCCCTGCTGCTCGGCGCGCTCGGGGTGGGCCGGGGGGGCCGGTGCGGGCCCGAACACCGACGCGGTGGCCGGCTCCTCGTCAGGGGCCTCCTCCGAGGTGGCAGCCTCAGCTGCGGGAGGCACGGGTGCGGGCACCGGCACGGGCGGTGTGGCACGTTCCGGTTCACGCACGGCTGTCGTGGTGCGCTCCGGGTCACGCGTCGGCACCGCGTTGCGTTGGGCCTCGAGCTGCGAGATCGCCTCGTGGCCGTCGACGATCCGCTGGACCGGGGTGCCACCGCGTCGGTCCGCGGTCACCACCACTCCGGACTGGAGCAGTTCGGCGAGGCGTCGATGCGTGTCGTAGGCCCCGCAGCCGCGGAGCTCCACCAGGTCGGCGACGGTGCGGTGGCCATCGATGAGACCGAGCAGCTGCCAACCGTCGGCGCTGACCGCGGTCTGCGCGTCCTCGGGGCCGACGACGGTCACGACCGCGCTGGGTGGCACGCTCGCGGTCTCGAGCTCGTCCATCTCCCGGGCGCGGCGTTCCACCTCCTCCAGTAGCTCCTCGACCGGGATCGCGAGGGCTTCCGCGTCGGTCTCCGGGGCCTCGAGGCCCTCGAACCGGAAGGAGCCGTCAGGTGTCCGCACGAGCTCGAGGACCGCGTCGATCGTGTGCTCCCGCAGGGATGCGGCCACCTCGTCGGAGCCGAGGTGATCGCCGCTGACGAGACGTTCGGCCAGCTGGCGGTCGGTGAGCAGCGAGACCGTGCCCTCGTGGAGGGCCAGCAGCGTGTCGGCGTCCACCGCCCCGGAACCGAGCAGCCGCCGCGCCAGACCGGCGCGGTAGCGGTCAGCCGTCGCCGCGCGCAGCCGGCCCTCGACCACCTCGACGCGGCCCTGGCCAGCATCGCTGAGGACGTCGAGCGCCCCGGTCTTGGACGTGGTCGCCAGCAGCCGGAGGACGTCCGACAGCGGGAACAGGGTCAGATCACCAGCGAGCATCCCCATCATCTCTTCCTTCCATCACGGCCGGCCCGCTCACCGAGGAGGACGCCGACATCGTCGTGTGCGTTGTGGACCTGCTCCGGATCGCGCCAGGGCGTTCGTCCCGGCGGTGGGCCCGGCGGTGGGCCCGGCGGTGGGCCCGGCGGTGGTGGCTGGCTGGGCGGGGGCGGCGAACGATGGACCGCCCCGTCAACCGGCCCCGACGCACGCAGCGCGGTGCCGACGGCAGTGGCTGTGCGCCGCAACTCGTAGAGCATGAAGCCGATCTTGGCCTCGCGGGTGGCGACGGCTGCGAGGACAGCCTGGTCCTCGGCGCTCATGAGGAACACGAACCCGTGCTCTCCCTCCACGAACACCTGGTGCAGTCGCCCCCGCCCCAGGCTGAACATCGCCTGCTCACCGAGGGCGAGCAGCGCGGCGCTCATCGCGCCCAGCCGGTCCTCCGGCATGTCGGGGGGCAGGGCGCTGGCCATGGGCAGGCCGTCGAAGGAGACCACCGCCGCAGCGACGATGTCCGGCGAGCTGCGCACGAAGCCGTCAAGCGCCGACGCCATCCGGCCGGCTCGCGACTCGCTGCTCGCGTTCATCGTGGGCTCCTCGGTGGCACCCTCGGCACGCCGCGGCCGGACGTGGTCGTCACGTCGCGGACGGCGGTTTGGGGTGCGTCCCCCCAGCCATCGGCGTGGCAGCTGTGGCACTTGAGGCAAGCGCCTGGCGGCCGCGATGGGCGAAGCGGCCGAGGTCGACGGGCGCGATGGGCGAGGCCGGCCGAGGCTTACGGGCGCTGCGGCTGCTGGCGGGCCGCGAGCGCGGCGGTAGCGGCCTCGTGCATCGTCGTCCTCGGAGCTGGCCGCCCTGTCCAACGCTCGTAGCTGACCGCGGCCTGGCCCACCAGCATCCCGAGCCCGTGGTAGCCGGCCGCGCCCCGTGCCCGAGCGGCGGCCAGGAACGGCGTCACCGCTGGGTCGTACACCAGGTCGTAGGCGACCTGGTCGGCACGCAGGGCCATCAACGGCGCCGGCAGCGCTTGCCCACCCATCCCGAGCGGGGTCGCGTTGACGACGGTGCGCGCGGCCGAGGCCGCGGCCGCGAGCCGCTCCCCCTGGTCGGTGAGCACCACCTCGATGTCCGCGGCGCCCGTGCGTGCCGCCAGGTCGGCGACCTCCTCGGCAGCGGTCTGGCGACGTCCGACGACGGTGACCGCCCCCGCCAGTCGCCCGAGCGCCACCGCCGCCGCCCGGGCCGCGCCACCGGTGCCGAACAGCACCCACCGCTCCCCCGGTGCTGGTGCCAGGTCCGCGGTCAGGGCGTCACCGAGCCCACGGGCGTCGGTGTTGTCACCGACGAGGCCGTCCTCGGTCCAGTGCAGGGTGTTGACCGCACCGACCAGCCGTGCCTCCTCGGTGAGGACGTCGCAGCCCTCGACCACGGCCCGCTTGTGGGGCACGGTGACGTTGGCGCCGACCACCTCGATGGCACCGAGGGCCGCGACGACGTCGTGGACGGCCGCCGGCGGGGTCGGGACGGCGAGGTAGACGAGGTCGAGGCCGTCGACGCGGAAGGCCGCGTTGTGCAGCTGCGGCGACAGGGAGTGTCGCGCGGGCCAGCCGAGCAGGACGACGATCCGGGTGCTGGCGGTGGGCCAGGACGTGGACACCTCGAAGGTCACCGATCAGCCGATCTGGTCGTCCTGGCACCGGTTGTTCTCGCGGAAGTCCGCGACGTTGGCCTGGTGCTCCTCGAAGTCCTCCGCGAACACGTGGCTGCCGTCGCACTCGGGTGCGAGGACGTAGAAGAGGAAGTCGGTGTCCGCAGGGTCGAAGGCGGCCCGGAAGGAGGCGGTCCCCACCCCGCTGATCGGGGTGGGTGGGAGTCCATCGATCAGGTAGGTGTTGTAGGGGCTCTCGAGCTCCAGGTCCTCGAACAGCACGATGTCCCGGGGCCCGCCTCCCAGCGCGTACACCACGGTGGCGTCGATCTGCAGCCGCATGTCCTCGTCGAGGCGGTTCTGGATCACACCGGCGACCACGCGCCGTTCCTCGTCGACCCGGGTCTCGCGCTCGATCAGGCTGGCCTTGATGAGCAGGCGGTACACCTCGTCGTCCTCGACGCCCTCGCGTAGCTCGTCGGGGACCGCAGCGAGCTCCACGTCCAGCTGGCCGATCATCCGCTGGAGCACCTGCTGCGCCGTCGCGGTGTCCTCCACCTCGTAGGTCTGGGGCCACAGCAGGCCCTCGAAGGCCTCCAGCTCGGGGTCCACACCGGCCGGGTCGGGGACCCCCTCCGGGATGCGCAGCAGCCCCGCGAAGGACACGTCCTCGTCCTCGAGGTCCACCGCGCGCCGGGCCTCCAGCACCTCCTCGTAGTCCTCGACCTCGTGGGCCGGGAACTGCTCGGCCAGGCGCTCCAGGGTCTGCGCCACGGTCAGGCCCTCGGGGACGGTGAAGACGATGCTCGGTGGCGCCAGTGGACCGGCGGCCAGGACCGCGACCGCTTCCTCGTGGCTCATGCCGGTCTCGAGCTCGAACTGTCCCGGCTGCAGCACCGCGTCCAGCTCCGCGTCCTCGGCGGCGGTGCGGAACCGGAAGGAGCTGCGGACCACGCCCAGTTCCACCAGCTCGTCGCCGACGAAGCGCACCGATGCGCCGCGCTGGACGGTGTAGTCCACGGGCTGCCCAGGCTCGACGGGATCGTCGAACACCTCGGTGTCGAGGTACCAGATGCCGGCGGCCAGCCCAGCGACCAAGAGCATGCCGAAGGCCAGGAACCACCGCGAGCCCCGACTCAAGCGCACCCTGTGGCCTCCTGTTCCGTCCTGCGCAGCCGGTCCGCGAACGGACCGGTGCTCCTGCGTCGTGCCTGGGTCAGTGGTGGGTCTGTCGCCGTTGGGCCTCGAGCACCGCCTGCAACAGAACGCTGGCGGCGACCCGGTCGATCGTGTCCTTGCGGTCGGCGCGCGACAGGTCGGCCTCGAGCAGTACCCGTTCGGCCTCCACGGTGGTGAACCGCTCGTCCCACAGCAGCACCGGCAACCCGGTGCGGCGGCGGAGCTCGTCGGCGAACCGGCGGGCACGGCCGGCAGCGCGGCCCTCACGACCCTCCAGGGTACGCGGATAGCCGACCACGAGCCCAGCGGCGTCGTGGCGGACCGCGGCGTCGGCCAGCGCCTCGACCGCGGGACCGTCGGCGTCACGGGGCACGTGCAGCGTCTCCGCCGGGGAGGCGACCACCTGCCCCGGGTCGCTGACGGCCACGCCGATGCGCACCTCGCCGAGGTCGATCCCCAGCAGCCGACCCCTGCGCGGCAGCGCATCGCCGTGGCCGGCGGGATGCTCGGTGGCGTCGTGCCCGGCGGGCTCGGGAGGCGGCTCGGCGGCGCCGTGCCCGGCGTCGTGCCCGGCGTCGTGCCCGGTGGCGCCGTGCCCGGCGTCGTGCCCGGCGGGATGCTCGGTGGCGTCGTGCCCGGCGGCGATCACGCGGCACCTCCCGCGGCACGGGCTTCCCGAGCGGCCACCTGGAGGGCCTCGTCGAGCTTGGCGCCCTGCTTGCCGCCGGCCTGGGCGAGGTCACCCTTGCCGCCGGCACCGCCGCCGACGACCTGCGCTGCCGGCTGGAGGATCGCGCGAGCCTCGACCCCGGCGTCCGCCAGGTCGCCGGTGACGGCCGCGATCAGCTGGGCCTTGCCGTCCTCGGTCGCGCTGCCCACCACGACGATGCCGCGGGTGGCCAGCTGGCCCCGGATCTCCGTGGCCAGACGGCGCAGGTCGTCCATCGCGACGCCATCGGCGCGCTGCACGACGACCGCCAGGCCGTCCTCCCGATCCGCGGAGGCGGCGATCCGGGCCGCATCCTGGGACAGCGCGGCGCCGCGGGCCGAAGCCAGCTCCTTCTCAGCCGCCTTGAGGCGCTCCATCAGTCCCGCCACCCGCACGACGGCCTGGTCGGTCGGCACGTCCAGGAGCCGGGCGACCTCCTCGGCGACGAGGCGTTCGTGGGTGAGGTAGGTCAGGGCGTCCTCCCCGGTCAGCGCCTCGATCCGGCGGGTGTTGGAGCCGATCGACTCCTCGCGCACGACCGTGATGGTGCCGATGGTGGCGCCGGTGGGCACGTGCGTGCCCCCGCACAGCTCCTTGGAGAAGTCGCCGATCGTGACGACCCGGACCACCTCGCCGTACTTCTCACCGAAGTTGGCCACCGCGCCGGCCGCGCGGGCCTCGTCCAGTGGCAGCACCTCGGTGTGGACGTGGGGGTCGGCGACGACGCGACGGTTGACGACGCGCTCGAGCAGTTCGAGTTCGTCGCGGGAGACCCGGTCGAAGTGGGGGAAGTCGAAACGCAGGCGCCCAGGGGTGACCAGCGAACCGGCCTGCTGCGCGTGGCTGCCCAGCACCTCCTTGATGGTGGCGTGGAGGACG
>PWEU01000327.1 GCA_003554005.1 Nitriliruptoraceae bacterium | reverse complement strand
GGGTCGATGCGTCGCCGCGGGTTCCCGCTCAGTCCTCGCGTGGATCGTTCCCGTCGGCCTGCTCGTCCCCCCGGTCCTCGCCGTCGGAGACCTCGGAGGCCTCCGGCGGGGCGGGAGGTGGCGGCGGTCCGTCGGGGTCACCGCCGGGATCGTCACCGGGCCAGGGGGGGAGGTCGGACAGTTCCACCCGTCGGGGGGCACGTCCCTGCTCGTAGTCGCGCATCCGTTTCGGGTAGCCGACCTTGCGGGCGTCGTACAGCGGGATGTTGAGGTCCTTGCACAACGCTGCGGCCTGGCCACGGTCCTTGACGGGGCGGCGCAGGTACTCCCCGTCGTCAGCGATGAGCAGGACGGTCGTGGAGTAGATGGTCGTCTTCGGTTCGAGGAAGGCCTCGACCCCGATACGGCTGCGGGCGAACCCTTCCAGCTCGGAGGTCGCCTCTCGGGAGGCCGCACTGGTCGATGGGCTGGCCGGGCGTCGTTTCGACTCGCCTTTGAGCCAGGCGCGGAGACGATCGGAGAAACCCACGGGGCAGCCTCGAAGGGGTGCGGACGGGACGGACCGGCAGGCTACCGGTCGGCCCGGTCGCCCTGCCGGGGCCGGTCGTTCACGATCCGTGTGCGTGGTGGGCGCTGTCCTCGACCAACTCCACCAGGACCCCACCGGTGCCCTTGGGGTGGACGAAGGCGATCTGGTGGCCCCCGCCACCTGTTCGGGGGGTCTCGTCGATCAGCCGGACGTCCTCAGCCCGCAGGTGGTCGAGCGCTGCAGCCACGGAGCTGACCCCGAACCCGAGGTGGTGCAGTCCCGGCCCGTTGCGTGCCAGGTAGCGGGCGATGGGGGAGTCCTCTCGCGTCGGGGCCAGCAGCTGGATCGATACCCCGCCCACGGTGAGCATGGCCTCCTCGACGCCGTCGGAGTCGATCCGCTCGCGGGAGCTCACGGTCAAGCCGAAGGCGCGCTCGTAGAAGCCGACGGCCTCATCGAGATCCTCGACGGCGATGGCGATCTGGTCGATGCGGGTGACATCCACGTGGGCCTCCAGGGTCGGGTCGACGGTCCGCGCAGCCTGCCACCACCGCGTCTGCTGCACCGCATCGGCGCCGGCGGCGACCGGTGAGGGCGTCGGTTGTGGGCCGAGCGACGACCCCGCGTAGGCTCACGAGTACACGGGAGAGGAGCCTTCGATGCAGGACGTCGTCGTCGTCGGGTACGCACGGACACCGGTGGGTCGCTTCGGTGGTGGGTTCGCCGGGCTCAAGGCCACCGAGCTCGGTGGGAACGCCATCGCCGGGGCGCTGCAACGCGCCGGGTTGGACGCCGCCGAGGTCGAGTACGTGGTCATGGGCCACGTACTGCAGGCCGGCCAGGGGCAGATCACCTCACGCCAGGCGGCGGTGGCCGGCGGGATCGGGATGGGGGTCGCCGCCGAGACCGTGAACAAGGTGTGTCTGTCAGGGATGACGGCCATCAGCCGGGCCCGGGACCTGATCCGGGTCGGGGACTTCGAGGTGGTGGTCGCCGGCGGCATGGAGTCGATGTCGACCGCCCCCTACCTACTGGACAAGGCCCGGTTCGGCTACCGCATGGGCGACGGCACCGTGACCGATGTCATGATGCACGACGGCCTGACCTGTGCCTTCGACGGCTGCGCCATGGGGCTGGCGACCGACGACTACCAGCGCTCCAAGGGGCTCGAGATCACCCGGGAGCAGCAGGACACGTGGTCGGCGCGCTCCCACGAGCGGGCCGCCGCCGCCTGGGACTCTGGCGCCTTCGACGGCGAGGTGGTGCCGGTCGAGGTGCCGCAGCGCAAGGGCGACCCGCTCGTGGTGGCCCGTGATGAGGGGATCCGCGCGGGTACCACCGCGGAGTCGCTCGGTGGCCTGCGGCCGGCCTTCAGCAAGGAAGGCACCATCACGGCCGGTAACGCTTCCCAGATCTCCGACGGTGCCGCCGCCCTGGTGCTGGCCAGCCGCGAGGCTGCCGAGCGGCTGGGGCTGGAGGTGCTCGCCTCCATCACCGCGTGGGGAACCGTGGCCGGCCCCGACCCGTCGCTGCACCTACAGCCCGCGAACGCGATCCGTGTGGCCGCCGAGCGGGCGGGCGCTGACCCCGGCGGGTTCGACCTCTACGAGATCAACGAGGCCTTCGCCTCGGTGGCGATCGCCTCCGCCCGCGACCTGCAGGTGGAAGAGGACCGGGTCAACGTCAACGGCGGCGGGGTCGCCCTGGGCCACCCGATCGGTTGCTCGGGCGCGCGCATCGTGGTCTCCCTGATCAACGAGCTGCGCCGTCGAGGCGGTGGCAGCGGGGCAGCGGCGCTGTGCGGCGGCGGGGGACAGGGCGACGCCGTGACCATCGAGGTCTGAGCGTGACACCCGATCTCGACGCGCTCGTCGACGGACTCGAGCGCGGCGAGCGGCGTGCTCTGGCGCGCCTGCTCACCGTCGTCGAGGACGGCAGCCCCGAACAGCTGCGCCACGTGGTCGCCGCCTTGCACCCCCGGGCCGGCACGGCCCGGGTGCTCGGCATCAGCGGATCACCGGGGGTCGGGAAGTCGACCCTGACGGACGCGGTCGCCACGCAGTTGCGTGCGGCCGGTCGTACCGTCGCCATCCTGGCGGTGGATCCGTCCTCGCCCTTCACCGGCGGGGCGCTGCTGGGTGATCGCATCCGCATGCAGGGCCACCACACCGATGTCGGCGTGTTCATCCGCTCCATGGCCTCCCGCGGCCACCTCGGTGGCCTGTCCTTCGCGACCCCACAGGCGGTGCTGGTCCTCGATGCGGCGGGGTTCGACGACGTCATCATCGAGACCGTGGGCGTCGGACAGTCGGAGGTCGAGATCGCGGCGACCGCCGACACCACCGTGATCGCGCTGGCCCCCGGGATGGGGGACGGCGTCCAGGCGGCCAAGGCCGGCATCCTCGAGGTCGCCGACGTGTTCGTGATCAACAAGGCCGATGCCGGCGGTGCCGGCCGGTTGCAGTCGGACCTGCAGGGCATGCTCGAGATGGGGCACGCGATGGCGGAGGCGGACGACGAGCCCGGCTGGTGGCCACCGATCCTCAGGACCGTGGCCGTGACGGCCGACGGCATCACCGAACTGGTCGCTGCGCTCGACGACCACACGAGCTTCCTCGCCGCCCACGGCATCGGAGCGGCGCGCCGGCAGGCGCGCACCCGGCACCTGGTGCGCGAGCTCGCCCTGGAGTCGACCAGGCGCACCTTCGCGCGGCTGGAGGAGGGCGAGGACGGCCTGCTGGAGGCGCTGGCCGAGCGGGTCGAGCGGCGCGAGATCGACCCTTACGGGGCCGCCGACGAACTGCTCGCCGCCTCGCGGTTGGCCGCCTCCTGACCGACCGGTGGCCGCAGGACGCTACCGACGGAAGGCCGGCCTACAGGCCCGACGGGGGTCGGACGACACCACTAACGTGAGGCTCGCGAGCGGGGAGCGCTCGCGATCCTCGCGATAGGCGACCGGAGGTCACCGTGAGCGCACCGACCGCGCAGCGCGCCAGCATCCAGCGTGTCCGACCGAGCGTCCTGGCCGGCCGTTATCCGGCCAAGGGCGTGCTCGGCCGGCCCGTTGAGGTCACCGCGGACATCGTCGGTGACTCCCACGACCTGCTGGCAGCGGGGGCGCAGTACAAGGCGGCCGGCGACGAGTCATGGGAGGAGGTGCCGCTGCACTACGTCATCAACGACGTGTGGTCCGGATCCTTCACCCCGGCGATGCTGGGACGGCACCGGTTCCGCGTGCTCGCCTGGATCGACCACATCGGGACCTGGATGCGTGACACGCACACCAAGGTGGTGGCGGGGACGCTGGAGGAGGTCGACCTGGCGGTCGGCGCGAAGCTGCTCAAGCGGCGGGCCAAGCAGGCCAAGGGCACCGACAAGCACCGTCTTCGGGAGATCGCCGCCGCGCTCACCGACACCGACCTGGACGCCGCCGCCCGGGCCGACCGCGCGACCTCGGAGGAGGTCATCGAGCTGGCCCGCCGGCACGACCCCCGCGACCACCACGTTCGGTCGGACGTCTACGAGCTGGAGGCCGACCGGGAGCGCGCGGCGTTCTCGACCTGGTACGAGCTCTTCCCCCGCTCGGCCGCGACCGAACCGGGCCGCCACGGCACCTTCCGCGACGTGATCGACCGGCTCGACCACATCGCCTCGATGGGCTTCGACGTCCTCTACCTCCCACCGATCCACCCCATCGGTCGCGGCCACCGCAAGGGGCGCAACAACGTGGTGGATTCCGGCCCCGACGACCCGGGCTCACCCTGGGCCGTGGGCAGCGCCGAGGGCGGCCACCTCGACATCCACCCCGAGCTCGGGACGCTGGAGGACCTCGGCGCCCTGATGACCGCCTGTGAGGACCGGGGGATGGAGCTCGCGCTGGACATCGCGTTCCAGTGCGCTCCCGACCACCCCTGGGTGAGCGAGCACCCGGAGTGGTTCAAGCGGCGTCCCGACGGTTCGATCCAGTACGCGGAGAACCCGCCCAAGAAGTACCAGGACATCTACCCGCTCGACTTCGAGACCAGCGACCCCGAGGGCCTCTGGCGCGAGTTGAAGGGCGTCTTCGAGTACTGGATCGCCGAGGGTGTGCGGATCTTCCGGGTCGACAACCCCCACACGAAGTCCTTCCCCTTCTGGGAGTGGTGCCTCGGCGAGCTGAAGGCCGAGCACCCGGACTGCATCTTCCTCGCCGAGGCCTTCACCCGGCCCAAGGTGATGTACGAGCTCGCGATGCGTGGCTTCAACCAGTCCTACACCTATTTCACCTGGCGGCGCCACAAGCAGGAGATCCAGGACTACTACACCGAGCTGGTCCACACCGAGGTGGCCGACTTCTTCCGGCCGAACTCCTGGCCCAACACCCCCGACATCCTCACCGACCAACTCCAGCATGGCGGGCGGTCGATGTTCGTGCAGCGGCTGGTGCTGGCGGCGACGCTGACCGCGAACTACGGGATGTACGGCCCCGCCTTCGAGCTGATGTGGTCGGCCAACCGACCCGGTGCCGAGGAGTACCTCGACAACGAGAAGTACGAGATCAAGACCTGGGACGCCGACCAGCAGCCGTGGTCGCTGGCCGAGATGATCCGGCTGGTCAACTCGATCCGCCACGCCCACCCGGCGCTGCAGCAGGACGCGACGCTGACCTTCCACGAGGTCAAGAACGAACGGCTGCTCGCGTACTCGAAGATCGATCGCTCCGGCCAGGACGCGGTGCTCGTGATCGTCAACCTCGACCCGTACGACACCCAGGTGGGCACGACCTGGTTGGACCTCGAGGCCCTCGGCCTGGACCCGTCCACCGAGCATTTCGAGCTGCGGGATGCCTTCGGCGGAGGGACCTACCACTGGTACGGGCCGGAGAACTACGTCGAGCTCAACCCCCATGTCACCCCTGCGCACATCTTCGAGGTGCGCGTGCCGCCGCGTGACGAGCACGACCACGACGCCGGCGTGTGAGCGACGACGTCCCGACCAGACCCGCAGGAGGAGAGCCCCACCTGATGAGCGCCGACCAGTCCCGCACCCTCGACGATCCGCACTGGTACAAGGACGCCGTCATCTACGAGCTGCACGTGCGGGCGTTCTTCGACGCCAACGACGACGGCATCGGGGACTTCGCGGGGCTGACGGCCAAGCTCGACTACCTCCAGGATCTCGGGGTCACCGCGCTGTGGCTGCTGCCCTTCTACCCCTCCCCGGGGCGCGATGACGGCTACGACATCGCCGACTACACCGCGATCAACCGGGACTACGGCACGATGCGTCAGTTCAAGCGCTTCGTCGAGGAGGCCCACGCCCGGGGCCTGAAGGTGATCACCGAGCT
>PWEU01000316.1 GCA_003554005.1 Nitriliruptoraceae bacterium | reverse complement strand
GGCCGTGGATCGCCAAGACCCGCTACTCCACCCCGGGGGTGGGGCTGATCAGCCCGCCGCCCCACCACGACATCTACTCGATCGAGGATCTCAAGCAGCTGATCCACGACCTGAAGAACGCGAACCCCTCGGCACGCGTCCACGTCAAGCTGGTCGCCGAGGTCGGTGTGGGCACGGTGGCGGCCGGGGGCTCCAAGGCCAAGGCCGACGTGGTGCTGATCTCCGGGCACGACGGTGGCACCGGGGCCTCGCCGCTCAACTCGCTCAAGCACGCCGGTGGACCGTGGGAGCTCGGCCTGGCCGAGACCCAGCAGACGCTGCTCAAGAACGGCCTGCGCGACCGCATCAGCGTCCAGGTCGATGGGCAGCTCAAGACCGGGCGCGACGTGATCATCGCCGCCCTGCTCGGCGCCGAGGAGTTCGGCTTCTCCACCGCTCCGTTGATCGTCTCCGGCTGCATCATGATGCGCGTGTGCCACCTCGACACCTGCCCGGTGGGGGTCGCCACCCAGAAGCCGGAGCTCAGGGCCAAGTACACGGGCAGGCCGGAGTTCGTGGAGACGTTCTTCACCTACCTCGCCGAGGAGGTCCGAGAGCACCTCGCTGCGCTCGGGTTCCGCACCCTGGACGAGGCGATCGGCGCGGTCGACGCCCTCGATATCACGCCCGCGGTCGATCACTACAAGGCGCGCGGGTTGGACCTGACCCCGATCCTGCACGTGCCCGAGTCTCCCTGGGAACAGGACCGGTACTGCACCAAGTCCCAGGACCACGGACTCGAGAAGGCGCTGGACAACGAGCTGATCCGGCTGGCGGCGGCGGCGCTGGAACGCCAGGAGCCGGTCAAGATCGACCTGCCGATCAGCAACGGCAACCGGACCGTCGGTACGCTGCTCGGCCACGAGCTCACCAAGCGCTACGGCGCGCTCGGCCTGCCCGACGACACGATCGATGTGACGCTGACCGGGTCCGCCGGGCAGAGCTTCGGGGCCTTCGTGCCACGCGGTATCACGCTCAGGTTGTTCGGCGACGCCAACGACTTCGTGGGCAAGGGGCTGTCAGGCGGGCGGCTGATCGTGCGGCCACCCGAGCAGGTCCCCCCGGACTTCGTCGCCGAGGACAGCATCGTCGCCGGCAACGTGATGCTCTACGGCGCCACCGGCGGCGCCGCCTACGTCCGCGGGGTGGTCGGTGAACGGTTCTGCGTCCGCAACTCCGGTGCGGTCGCGGTGGTCGAAGGCGTGGGGGACCACGGCTGCGAGTACATGACCGGCGGCCGTGCGGTGGTCCTGGGCGGGACGGGACGCAACTTCGGCGCGGGGATGTCCGGCGGCATCGCCTACGTCTACGACCCGGACAGCACCTTCAACAGCCGCCTGAACGCCGAGATGGTCGACCTCGACCTCCTCGACGAGGACGATCAGCGGTGGCTGCGCGAGGAGATCCGCGCCCACCGGGAGCACACCGGCTCGGCGGTCGCCGAACGGCTGCTCGGCGCGTGGCACACCGAGGTGCGGCGGTTCCGGAAGGTCATGCCGCGCGACTACAAGCGCGTGCTGGAGGCCAGCCGGCTCGCCGAGGAGGAGGGCCGCGACGTCGACGAGGCGATCATGGCCTCCGCCCGCGGCTGACGACGACCACCGGGCACGCGACAGCAGCACTCGCCGGCTGGCACGACCGCGTCGAGGGCGACGCAGACGACAGGGATCACGATGGGTGACGTCCAGGGCTTCCTCAAGCACCAACGCGAGCTGCCGGCCCGGCGGCCGGTCACCGACCGGCTCGGCGACTGGCGCGAGGTCTACCTACCCCTCGCCGAGGACCGGCTCAAGACCCAGGCCAGCCGGTGCATGGACTGCGGGATCCCCTTCTGCAACGAAGGGTGCCCGCTCGGCAACCTGATCCCGGACTGGAACGACCTGGTCTACCGCGACCACTGGAAGGCGGCCATCGAGCGCCTGCATGCGACCAACAACTTCCCGGAGTTCACCGGCCGGCTCTGCCCGGCGCCCTGCGAGGCCGCCTGCGTGCTGGGGATCAACGAGGACCCGGTCACGATCAAGCAGGTCGAGGTCACCATCATCGACCGGGCCTGGGAGGAGGGCGGGGTCACACCCAAGCCACCCAGCGTGCACACCGGCAAGCGGGTCGCCGTCGTCGGGTCCGGGCCGGCCGGGCTGGCCGCCGCCCAGCAGCTGACCCGGGCCGGGCACCAGGTCACCGTGTTCGAGCGGGCCGACCGCATCGGCGGGCTCCTGCGCTACGGGATCCCGCAGTTCAAGATGGAGAAGCACCACCTCGATCGCCGACTGGCGCAGATGGAGGCCGAGGGCACGAGCTTCCGCGCCGGGGGGGACGTCGGTGTGGACGTCACTGTCGAACGACTGCGTGCCGACCACGAGGCGGTCGTGCTGGCGGGCGGATCGACCACCGCACGCGACCTCCCGATCCCCGGCCGGGAGCTGGACGGGATCCACCAGGCGATGGAGTTCCTGCCCTGGTCGAACCGCGCCCAGGAGGGCGACCTCGAGGTGGCTGACGTCCCGATCTCCGCGGCGGGCCGCAAGGTGGTGATCATCGGCGGTGGGGACACGGGTGCAGACTGCCTGGGGACCTCACACCGGCACGGCGCGGCCTCGGTTCACCAGTTCGAGATCATGCCACGCCCCGCCGACGAGCGCCCAGCCGCCAACCCGTGGCCGACGTGGCCGATGGTCTTGCGCACCTCCTCCGCCCACGAGGAAGGAGGCGAGCGGGTGTTCAGCGTCAACACCCGCGCCTTCCTCGGCGACGACCAGGGACGGGTCCGCGCCCTGCAGGGCCATGAGGTGGAGTTCGTCGACGGCCGGTTCCAGGAGGTCGAGGGCAGCGACTTCGAGCTGGAGTGCGACCTGGTCCTGCTGGCGATGGGTTTCGTCGGCCCGGAGCAGAACGGGTTGCTGTCCGAGCTCGGGGTCGAGTTGACCGACCGCGGCAACGTCGCCCGCGATGATGCGTACGCCACCTCGGTGGACGAGGTGTGGGCCTGCGGGGACGTGGGTCGCGGTCAGAGCCTGATCGTCTGGGCGATCGCCGAGGGGCGGGCGTGTGCCGCCGCGGTCGACGCCCACCTGATGGGCCCCTCCGCCCTCCCGGTGCCGATCCCGGCCTCCGCGCGTCCGCTGGGCTGAGCCGGGCCGAGGGCCGGGCCGACCCACGCCGGACGCGGACGCCTCGTTCCACGACGCGGCCGAGGAGGTCTCGCTGCGACGCACGATCGGGCTGGTCCTGGCGCTGGTGACGGGTGCCGCGCTCGCGGGCTGCGGCGACGGTGAGGGTCCGGTCGAGGCGACGACGGTCAACCTGGGCGACGCCTGGGACGCCCAGTTCCTGCTGGACGTCCACGACCCCGCGGACCCGGTCGCGTGCGACCGAGCCGGCGCGGGGTCAGGCAGTACCCTGCCGAGGTCTGCGGAGCGCCGCACCACCGTGCTGACCGGGTGACGCTGTGCGGGCCAACGACGATCACGTGGGGATCCATGTGGGGTCGGTCCCCGAGCCAGAGAGTGCGACGTGTCACAGAACGAGGAACCCGAGACCACCGCGGCCGGTGCCGACCCGCGGACGGGTCACGTGCCGGACTTCTCCGGCGACGTCGCCGAGATGGCCCCGCACTACTACGGCGGTCAGGCGGTCATCGAGGGCGTGATGATGCGGGGCGCCGACCGTTGGGCGGTGGCGGTGCGGCGACCGGATGGTGACGTCTGGCTCGAGTGCCACCACACCTCCCCCGCGCCCTCGCGCCGTCCCTGGTTGAAGTGGCCGATGATCCGTGGCTGCTACGCCCTGGTCGACTCGCTGTCGATCGGGATGAAGGCGCTCGGCATCTCCGCCCCCCAGTCCGTTCCCGAGGACGAGGAGGAAGAGGAGCTGTCGGGGGCCGCGATGGGGGCCTCGATGGCCTTCGCGGCCCTGTTGTTCATCGGCATCTTCATCTTCCTGCCGTCCACGGCGACCAAGGGCATCGACGCGCTGATCGGCAACGTGATGGGCGACGGGGGGTGGTTCCACCTCGTCGAGTCCTTCATCCGGATCGTGATCTTCCTGGCGTACCTGTGGTCGATCTCCCTGATCTCCGACATCCGGCGGGTATTCCAGTACCACGGGGCGGAGCACAAGACGATCGCGGCCTGGGAGCACGGAGAGGTGCTCGAGCCGGCCAACGTCGACCGCTACTCGACCCTGCACGTGCGCTGTGGGACGAACTTCCTGATCCTGGTGATGCTCCTGGCGGTGGTGATCTACACCGCCGGCGGTCTGCTCGTGCCGCCACCCGAAGGCATCGCCTGGTGGGGTGCGGTGCTCTACCACGTGGTGCTGCGCATCGTCCTGCTGCCCGTGGTGGCCGGCGCGGCCTACGAGGGGCTGCGCCTCGGGGCCGCCAAGGGCGACAACCTCCTCGTGCGCGCCATCATGAAGCCGGGCCTGTGGCTGCAGCTGATCACGACCAAGCAGCCGGACGCCGACCAGATCGAGGTGGCGATCCGCTCCTTCGAGGCGGTGGTGCCCGCCGACAGCCGGGCCGGGCGGGTCCCCACCACCCTCGACAGCCCCGTGATCCTCGCCCACGACAGCCTGCCGGTGACGCTCGAGTCCGCGGACCTGCGCGTCGCCGACGCCGACGGCCAGGTGGCGCCACGTGAGGCCGGCGGCGACACCGCGGTCGGGTCGGCGGAGCCCGAGCCGGCCCGCCCCGAGGATGCCTGAGGTGTTCGACACCCTCGCCCAGCTCGAGGATCGGCACCGCGACCTCGAAGCCCAGCTCGCCGACCCGGAGATCGCCGGTGACGGCGAGCGCTACACCGCCCTGGCCAAGCAGCACGCCGAGCTGAGCGAGGTGGTCGGGCTGTACCGCCGGTGGCGCGCGGTCCGCGACGACCTCGAGGTCGCCCGCGAGATGGCAGCGGAGCCCGACAGCGGCCCCGACGCCGCGGCGATGGCCGTCGAGGCCACCGAGCTGGCCGCCCAGCTCGCTGCCCTCGAGTCGCAGCTGCAGCTGGCGCTGGTGCCGAAGGACCCCAACGACGACCGTGACGTGATCGTGGAGATCCGGGCGGCGGCCGGTGGGGACGAGGCCGGCCTGTTCGCCGGGGAGCTGGAGGAGATGTACCTGCGCTACGCCGGCCGTCAGGGGTGGCGGAGTCGCACGATGGAGCGCACGGCCCAGGGCATCGGTGGTATCAAGGAGTCGATCCTGGAGATCGTCGGCCGCGGCGCCTACGCCCACCTCAAGCACGAGTCCGGGGTGCACCGGGTCCAACGGGTCCCGGCCACCGAGTCCCAGGGACGCATCCACACCTCCACCGCCTCGGTCGCGGTCCTGCCGGTCGCCGAGGATGTGGACGTCGACGTCGACCCCAACGACCTCCGTATCGACGTGTTCCGGTCCTCGGGACCGGGTGGACAGAGCGTGAACACCACCGACTCCGCGGTGCGCATCACCCACCTGCCGACCGGGCTGGTGGTGTCCTGTCAGGACGAGAAGTCCCAGCACCAGAACCGTGACAAGGCGATGACGATCCTGCGCTCGCGACTGCTCCAAGCCGAGCAGGAGCGGGCCAGCAAGGCCCGGGCCGACGCGCGCAAGGGCCAGATCGGGACCGGGGACCGTTCGGAGAAGATCCGGACCTACAACCTCCCCCAGTCCCGCATCACCGACCACCGGATCGGGCTCAGCGTCCACGACGTCGACGCGGTGTTCGCCGGCGAGCTCGAGGACCTGGTCGCGGCGCTGCGGCGGGCGGAGCAGGAGGCGCGCCTGGCCAGCCTCGACGCCGACGATGCCACCTCGTCGGCCGGTTGACCGTGGACCTCCAGCCCTCAGACGGGGCCGTGGTGGCGGCCGTCGCCGAACGGCTCGGC
>PWEU01000097.1 GCA_003554005.1 Nitriliruptoraceae bacterium | reverse complement strand
TTCGCCGTGCCCACGGAACGTTCCGCGTTCCTCAAGGCCCACGTGTTCCCGGAGTTCATGGCCGGGCTGCTGACCCACGACCCCGGCATGTACCCCCGCCGGATGATCCTGGACGAGTGCCGACTGTTCGGTGTGGCGGTGCTGGAACCGGATGTCAACCGCGCCCAGGTCGATGACAGCGTCGAGGTGGTGGCCCGCGGGCTCGCCGACCACCGGCTCGCCTTGACCGCGGCGGTGCGGGTCGGTTCGGGCAAGGCAGCCGCGGCGGTGCGGGCCGGTTCGGGCAAGGCAGCCGCGGCGGTGCGGGTCGGCGCGGATGGGACGGCGGCGGGTGATCGCGGCGAGGTGGCCCGTCTGCTCCCCCCGGGCTGGACCTGGCCGGAGGGCGAGCCGCGGCCGATCCCGCCCTCGGGCGTCGACGCCGGCGAGGCCGGGCACGGCTACCGCTACGCCGTGCGGCTCGGGCTGCGGCACGTCGCCGGCAGCACCGACGCCGAGTTGGCCGCGCTCCCCGGTGGTCGGCCGTTCACCTCGCTTGAGGACCTTCGTACCCGCGGGGGGCTGTCGAGTCCCACGGCCACGGCGCTGGTGGACGCCGGGGCCCTCGACGCCCTGGCCGGGGTCGGGCGGCGCGGGGGACCGTCGGGACGGCGCGCCCTGACCCTGGCCGTCGAGGAACTGTGGCGCGATCGTCGGGGCCGACGGCGAGGTGGCGGTGCGGCCGGCGGCGGGGGAGCGGGTGGTGTGGCCGGCGCCGGGGGAACCCTCGGGGGCACTCCGCGCGGCGAGCAGACGGCCCTGGACCTGCACGCCGACCACACCCCGGTGCTGCCAGAGGACCGCGACTCCGACCGGGTGCGTGCCGAGCTCGCTGCGACGGGTATGGACGTCTCCCGCCACGTGGTCAGCTTCTACGAGCCCCTGCTCGAGGTGCTCGGGGTCACCCGTGCCTGCGACCTTGCCGCCTGCCGAACCCAGTCGACGGTGCGGGTGGCCGGGGTGAAGGTGGCGGTGCAGTCGCCGGCGCAGCGCTCGGGGCAGCGGGTGCTGTTCCTGTCGCTGGATGATCGCACGGGCCAGACCCAGACCACCTACTTCGAGCGCAACCTCGACGACTGCGCCTGGACGGTGCTGCACGCCTGGCTGCTGGTCGCCGAGGGACGGGTGAGCCGGCGCGGCAACCGCGGGGCCACGGTGACCGGGACCCGGGCGTGGGACCTCTCGCGGCTGTGGCGCGCCTGGCAGGAGGGGTGGCTGGACGACGCCCTGGCCGAGCGCGGCACCCCGGCACCCCACGAGCGCACCGGCGCGCCCCGACCGCGGGGCTTGAGCGTCAGCGAGTTCGGCCGCGGGGCCCGGTGAGGTCGTCCACAGGGTGCGCTGCGTTCGTCGGCGGTCGTGCCGCGATCGGTGCGACGCTGCGGCACCGTTGCAGGCCGAGCAGGAGCCAGGCATCATGCTGGCCAGCGAGCACGACCGGCACGAGCTGTTCCGGGCGCTCGAGCAGGTCATCGGTGCCGACCCAGCGAGGACACTGATGGAGCTGCTGCCGCCGCGGCCGTGGGACCAGGTCGCGACCCGTGATGACCTGCGGTCGCTGGGGCAGCGCGTCGATGGCCGGATGCTCGCGCTCGAGCACCGCCTCGTCGCGGAGTTCCGCGCGCAGATCATCGCCCAGAACCGGTTGCTGGTCTTCTCCATGATCGGCGCCATCTTCACCGCAGCGTCGCTGGCCTTCGCTGCCGTGAGGTTCTGACCTGGCACCGTCCCGGTAGCCTGACCGCCATGCGGCCGCACATCGTCTGGGACTGGAACGGCACCCTCTTCGACGACCAGCCCATGGTCATCGCGGGGTTGAACGTGGCGCTGGGCGCCGCCGGCCTGCCACCCACCGACCAGGCCACCTACCAGCGCCTGTACACCCGGCCCGTCCAGGTGTTCTACGAGCGCCTCTTCGGCCGGCCGATCGAGCCGGACGAGTGGGAGGTCATCGACGAGGCCTTCCACACCGGCTACCGCGAGGCGATCGTCGACGCGCGCCTCGCAGCCGACGCCACCGACGCCCTCATGCGCGCCGCGGACGCCGGTGTGAGCCAGTCGCTGCTGTCGATGTATCGCCATGACGATCTGCTGCCGCTGATCGACAGGTACGCGATCGCCGAGCGCTTCATCCGGGTCGACGGGCTCCGGGGCGCGGGCGGCGGCGTGAAGGCGCCCTCCCTCGAGGCCCATCTGCAGCGGGTCGCGGCTGCCAACGGTGGCACCCCCGCCGAGGTGCTGGTCATCGGCGACGCCAAGGACGACGCCGCCGCGGCTGCCCACGTCGGCGCCGCGTGCGTGCTCTACGACGGGGGCTCGCATCCCCGCCAGGAGCTCGAGGACACCGGCTTCCCGGTCGCCGACTCCCTCACCGAGGCCGTGGAGTTCGCCGGCTGGGTGTGACCGCCGTCAGGCCCGGGTGCGGGCGCCTCGGATCGCAACGATGTGACCTCCGGCCGGTCGATTCGTTGCGATCCGGGCCGTCGGCTGCGGTTGCGATCCGGGCCGCCGGCTGCGGTTGCGATCCGGGCCGTCGGCTGCGGTTGCGATCCGGGCCGCCGGCTGGGTGTGACCGCCGTCAGGCCCGGGTGCGGGCGCCTCGGATCGCAACGATGTGACCTCCAGCCGGTCGATTCGTTGCGATCCGGGCCGCCGGCAGGGGTGGCGGTTCGATGCGCGGCGGCTGCGCCGGACCTCGCAGCGCCGTTCGTGCTAGCATCGGTGCTATCACTGTGGGCGGAGGTGCAGCCATGGCGCAGGTCCTCATCAGGGACCTCCCGGAGGACGTCGTCGAACGGTTGAAGGCGAAGGCGGCGGCTGAGGGCAGTTCGCTGCAGGCGCACCTTCGTCGGCTCCTGGCCGAGGCGTCCGGATTGGACCGGCACGGCTTCCTCTCGCTGGCTGACGACATCGCAGCGACCACGGCCGGGCGGCAGCACACCGATGCAGCGGAGCTCATCCGGGCTGACCGGGATCGTGACGGACGGTGATCGTCGACGCCTCGGTCGTGGTCAAGTGGTTCGTACTGGAGGAGCAGCACGACGAGGCGCGATCCCTCCTGGCCGCGGACGAGCCGCTGCTCGCACCCGATCTGCTGGCGATCGAGGTGGCGAACGTGCTGTGGGCCAAGGTGCGTCGCCGTGAGTTGGAACCGGCCCAGGCCGAACGCGCGATCGCCGCGGTGGGTGGACGAGGGGAGCCACAACTGCGGCCGTCGACGCCGCTGCTCAGCCCAGCGTTCGACCTGGCGGTCACCTTGGAGCAGCCCGTGTACGACTGTCTCTACGTCGCTCTGGCACGGGCGACGGACGACCGGCTGTGGACCGCGGACGCCCGGCTCGCCCGCGCTGTCCGACACCACGCCGTCGCGCGGGTCGCTCTGCTCGGCGAACAGCCGCCTCGCGCCTGACTAGGCGACCAGAACCGCGGGACCGTGGATCTCGTCGGCCGGTAGCGGCGCGGTCCCCATCATCCTGAGCCCCAGCGGCCGCGCCCGCTCGCCCGAGACCACCTCGATGTCCAGGGGTGCGCCCGGCCACCGCACGGTGAGCTTCTCGTCGTCCCGTGCGACCTCGGCACCCAGCAGGTGCCAGACCCGTGCAGACGCTTCCAGGTCGGGATGCGCCAGGCGGGGGCCGAGCAGCCGAGCCGCGTCGGGACGCGGCGCTTCGGGCGTGGTCCCGAGGGCGGCGGCCCAGCCCTCGTCGTCGTGCTTCGCCCAGGCGACCTGCACGATCAGCCCACCGACCTGGGAGGGTCGTACGAAGGCCTCGTGCCAGTAGTCGCCCTCGGCGGAGACGTCGACCACCGCCAGCCCGGCCTCCTCGAGCGCTGAGACCGCCGGCAGCAGCGCCGGGACCTTCAGGGTGACGTGGTGGATGCCCGCGCCGTAGCGGTCGAGGAAGTGGGTGGCGAAGCCCTCGTCGCTGCGAGGTTCCAGCAGTTCGAGCTTCGCGCCGCCGGCGAACCGTGCCTGCCGGGTAGCGAACCCGCCGCTGGCCACCTCCAATGCGGGTGCCACCCACCCCCCGCCGAGGTGGTCGATCCAGCGGCTCGCAGCGGCACCGATCGAGGGCACGGCGGCAGCGACGTGGTCGGGGGTGGCGTCGATCGGCACGGTGGGCTCCGTTGCTCGGGGTGCGGCGGCGGGTGCGGTGGCCGTGGCGGGTGCGGCGGCGGGTGCGGTGGCCGTGGCGGGTGCGGCGGCGGGTGTGGCGGGTGCGGCGGCGGGTGCGGCGGTGGGTGCGGCGGTGGGTGCGGCGGCGGGTGCGGCGGGTGCGGCCGGTGCGGCGGCGGCCGCGGACGCTACGCAGCGCGCACCCGCGGGGCCAACCCCGCACCGACCCTGCCCGCGGCGCTACCCTCGGTAGCGAACGCCCGTTCGGTCCGAAGTGGCGCAGTCGGAGGAGGTGGCGGCGTGCAGCCACGGCATCCGGAACGGATCCTCCACGTGGACATGGACGCCTTCTACGCCTCCGTGGAGCAACGTGACGATCCGGAGCTGCAGGGCCGGCCCGTGGTCGTGGGCGGCGCCGGTGGCCGTGGGGTCGTGGCGGCCGCCTCCTACGAGGCCCGTCGGTTCGGGATCCACTCGGCCATGCCGATGGTCCGTGCCCGGCGGCTGTGCCCCGACCTGGTGATCGTCGGCAACCGCTTCGACCGTTACCGCGAGGTCTCCCGCCAGGTGATGGCCATCCTCGCCGACATCACCCCGCTGGTGGAGCCGCTGTCGTTGGACGAGGCGTTCCTGGACGTCGGTGGGGCGGTGCGGCTGTTCGGCGAGCCACCGGGGATCGGGGAGCTGATCCGCACCCGGGTCCGTGAGGAGCTGGACCTGCCCTGCTCGGTGGGCGTGGGACCCACCAAGTCCGTGGCCAAGCTGCTCTCGGACCGGGCCAAGCCCGACGGGCTCGTCCACTGGCCTGCCGGCGAGGTGCTCGCACGCCTCAGGCCGCTGCCGGTCAGTGACCTGTGGGGCGCCGGACCGAGGACCGTGGAGCGCCTGGAGAGCTTCGGCTACCGCACGGTGGGCCACCTCGCCGACGCGGAACTCAGGACCCTGCAGCGGGTGGTGGGCGAGGCGCTCGGCAGCCAGCTCCACCAGCTGGCCCGGGGCATCGACCCGCGCCGGGTCACACCCTCCGAGCCGGCCCGCTCCATCTCGGGGGAACGCACCTTCGACCACGACGTGGACGATCCGGACGAGCTCGAACGTCAGGTGCTCAAGCTGAGCGAGACCGTCGGCCGGCGACTGCGCGCCTCCGGTGTCGCGGGCCGCACCATCCCCCTCAAGGTCCGCTTCGGCACCTTCGAGACCGTGACCCGCTCCAGCACCCTGCCGGCCCCCACCGATCGGACCCGGGACGTGGCCACGATCGCCCTCGACCTCCTCTCGGGCCTGCGCCTGGAGCGCGCCCGCGTCCGCCTGCTCGGGGGGGGGGTGTCCAACCTCGGTGAGGGCGACGGGGCTCGGCAGCTCACCCTCGACACCGCTGCCGAGGAAGGGCCGCACCCGGCGGTCATCGCACGGCTCGCGGACCCGCGCTGGGAGCGGGTGGAGCGGATCGCCGACTCGGTCGCCGAGCGTTTCGAGGGGGTGGGAGTGTCCTACGCCGCCCTCCTCGACGACCACGACGACCCGGCCGAAGTGGCGCCCCGCCGCGAGGACCGCGGCCCGGGCGACACCACACGCGCCCGGGATCCCGACGCACCCTCGGCAACGCCCGACCCCGACGACCTCGGCCCCTGAGACTGAGACGTCGCTCGTTTCAGGCCAGCGGCAGGAAGCGCACCCGTGAGCGTTGCCGTCGTCGGCCGTCGAGATGGTCGGCGAGCTCCTCGTAGACCGCGTCGCCAACCATCGACCTCAACTCGACCTCCATGGATCGGTAGACCGGGTTGCGCCCGACGAAGGCCACGTCGTCATCGAGGCACCACCACCCGAAGTCCGCGCCGCCGTCACCCCAGTGGCCCCGTTCGTAGGCCGCGATCGTGTGGACCTCGAGGGTGCCCCCGTCGTTGGCGGTCAACTCCTCGATCGTGCGGTGGAGCGGGACCTGCCAGCACACCGTCGGTTTGTAGGTGGCGTGGTGTTGTCCGTCGGCGATGGCGAGGTGGTGCAGCGCGCACCCGATGCCACCAGCGAACCCCGTCCGGTTGGCGAAGACGCAGCCGCCGTCCACCACGCGGGTCAGCACCTCGCCGTCCTCGTCCTCGGTCAGGATCCCGTCGGCCAGCGCGGTGGCGTGGAACTGCATGGTGGAGGCATCCAGCCGCTGGGTGACCAGGTCCCGTAGCGCCGAGGGATCGTCGTCGTCGTTGAGGTAGGCCCCGTGCACGCAGCACCCGATGGCTGGGTCCTGCACGCCCGGGTGGACGCCCTCGCACCCACCCCCGTAGATGCAGACGTAGGACGACAGCAGGAAGGAGACGTCGAACGTGTAGCGCCGGTGCTCGTCCTCGGGGTCCCGGATCGACACCCACTCCCGTTCGAGCATCCGTGGTCCCCTGTGGCGGCCGGTGCCCGAGCGTAGCGAGGCCTGCCCTACGCTCGACCCGGGAGCGGCGGCAGGCCCGCCCTCGTGGAACGCGTCAGGAGGACCCGGGTGGGTGAGGTCGGCTACGAGGTCGTCGAGGGGGTGGCGCACGTCACCTTGGACCGGCCCGACAAGCGCAACGCCATGGATCTCGAGGTGTTCGCGCAGCTGGCCGAGTGCGCCGCCCGTATCCAGGCCGAGGACAGCGTGGGCGCGGTGGTCGTCGCGGGCCGCGGCGGCCCCTTCTCCGCCGGGCTGGACCTGGCCGCCCTCGGCGGGCTGCTCTCCGCCGGCGGGGGGGACGGCGATGGCCGTGCACAGGGCAGCGGACCAGCCCTGGACCCGGAGCTGGTCGCCCGGCTCCAGGCGACCTTCACCGCCTACGAGGAGCTGAACGTCCCCGTGCTGGCCGCGATCGAGGGGCACTGCCTCGGTGGCGGGATCCAGCTCGCGGCGGCCTGTCACCTGCGTGCCGTGGCCCCGACCGCGGCCATGGCGGTACTGGAGTCGAGGGGGGGACTGGTGCCCGACCTCGGCGGCACCCACCGGTTGCCACGGCTGATCGGTCCCGGTCGGACCACGGAGCTGGCGATGACCGCCCGGGTCTTCGACGCCGAGGAGGCGCTGCGCATCGGTTTCGCGGAGCTCACGCTGCCGGCCGAGGCGACCCAGGACGCCGCCCACGAGCACGCCGCGAGGTGGGCTGCCGGACCCGGCAGCGTGCGCCGGATCCCGCGCCTGGTACGCGAGAACCTCGGCCGGGACCGCACGGCGGCGCTGGGAGCGGAGATCGCGGCCCAGGTGGCAGCGGTGTCGGGTCCCGACGTGACCGAGGCGCTCACGGCTCATCTCGAGGGCCGAGCGCCCCGTTTCGTGGGCCGCTGAGACCGGAACCGATCGCATCGCGGATCGGGGAGGCGCGCTCGTCGCTCACCCGGAGCCGGCTCGGTCATCCGTACGGTCCGTCGTAGTGCGTCCGACCGAAGCCGTAGGTACAGTCGAAGAGCACAGACCGTCGAGGGGAAATGCCGCTTTCCGAGCATGAGGAGAACGTCCTCGCGGAGATCGAGCGACAGCTCGCCGCGGAGGACCCGCGCTTCGCGTCCCGTGCCCGACGCAAGCTCGGGGTGTCACGGGTCGGTCAGCAGCGCCTGGCCCTCGTCATGGTCGTCGTCGGCCTCGTCTCGGTGCTCTCGCTCGGGTTCCTACCGGGTCCCTGGAACCTCGTCGTCCCCGCGGTCGGCTTCCTGCTGCTGCTCGGGGGCATCATCCTCGGCGTGAAGGTGCGTCGTGCCCCGGCAGAGGGCGCCCGCTCCTTCGTGCCACCCGACGACCGCACCTGAAGCCGGGGGCTCGGGGCGTCTCCCGGCGTCACCTCGCCGGTCGCGGTGCGTGAGCTCAGCGCTGCCGCCACTGCGCTCGACCGACGTTCCATGCGCGGGTGGTCGCGGCGATGGCCCGACGCAGGGGCACCAGGACCACTTCGCGACGTCGGACCCGCCCGGTGAGTTGTGCGGTGAGGTCATCCAGGGTGGCCACCGCAGCCGTGGCTCGCAGCGGGTCGAGGTCACCGTCGAAGGCGGCAGCCTGCACCACCTCGGCGACCGGTCCGTGACCGCGGTCGATCCACCCTTCGCGCTCCCACCGCGCGAGCACCTCACGCGCCGTCTCGTGATCCCGCCGGTCGAGTCCGACCCGGCGGGCGCCGGCGTACAACCGGCGCTGCGCTGCCAGCACCGCGCTCCGCGCGTCCCGGCTCGAGACCTGGCGTCGGCGTCGGCGCGCGGCCGTCGTCAGCGCCCAACCGGCTGCCCCGACCAGGACCACGACTGCCAGCACCAGCGACCACCACCCGGTATCCCCGACGTCGGTCGCGGCCGCCGACCCCTCGCCGTCGAGCCCCTGGTCGGCCTCCTCCGGTAGGTCCAGCGGGTCGGAGGTGTCAACGTCCGGCTCGGGTACCTCGGCGTCGGCCGGCTCGTCCGCCTCCTCCGCCTCCCGGGCGGCGCGCTCGGCCTCGTTCTCCGACGGCGCCAGATCGTCGGCTCGCGGCAGCAGGTGGACGTCGTCGGAGCGAGGCGTGGGCTCGAAGGTCACCCACCCGTAGTCGGGGAACAGCACCTCCACCCACGCGTGCGCGTCCCCGGTGGTGACCAGGTACTCGTCCAGGAGCTGCCCGGCCTCGGGGTCGGCGCTGGCGACCCGCTCGCCCGGGAGGAAGCCGACGGCGACCCGGGAAGGGATGCCGGTCTGGCGCAGCATCACCGCCATGGCGGTGGCGAAGTACTCGCAGTAGCCGACCCGGTCCTCGAGCACGAAGGTGGTCAGGGCATCCTCGCCGCGGAGCGCCGGGACATCGAGGTCGTAGGTGAAGCCGCCAGCCGGGCCGATGAACCAGTCCTGCAGCGCCAGCGCCCGCTCGATCACCGACGTCGCCCCGGCGGCGGCGTAGACCTCCTCGGCCAGCGCACCGAGCTCGGGGTAGTCGCGGGGTAGCTGCGTGTGGGCGTTCACCACCTCGGGCGGGAACCCGACGTCGCTGAGCTCGGCGAAGGACGGCGTCGGCCGCTCGGCGAGGACCCGGTAGGCCGAGCCCTGCCGGATACCGACCGTCTGTCCGACCTCCTCGGTCTCGTCCCAGGTCGCGAGGAACCCGCCCTGGGTGGACCACACCATCTCGTCGCGGATCGGGCCCAACACCTCGACGGGTTGGTAGGGCAGGGGGACGTAGATGTTCTCGAGTGCGAGCACCTCGACGTCGACCTCGAGGACCTGGGTGCTGGCCGCCGGCTCCTCCGGCGGCAGCGGTCGGTCGGCGGGGAACAGCCGCGCTGGATCGGGACGGAAGCTCTGGGTCCCCGGGGGACCGAGCCGCCAGGTCGCACCGTCGAAGCTGTCCAGGCCGGCGAGGCGGAGGTAGGTCCGCTGGGAGGAGCGGACCCGCAGCACCTCGCGCTCCTCCGGGGAGTTGAGACGGTTGGAGATGTCGACGATGGGTTGGTAGCCCCGCGCGGTCGCCGTGGAGCCGAGGTTGAGCCACGCGTCGGCGCCGTAGGCGGGCAGCAGCCACGGGGTCGCGGTGCCCGCAGCGATCGCGACGCCGAGCAGCACCAGGCCGCTGGCCGGCAGCGGGATCGCCTGCGCGGTGTCCTCCCGCGTGTTCACCGCGGCAAGCAGCAGCAGGCCGCTGGTGAGCAGGAACGGCACGACCAGCAGCATCGTGTCCGGTGCGGCCGCCGGGATCGCGAGGGGGACCGCCCACAGGATCGTGAGGTTGACCAGGCCCGCGGCGATGTGCCCGCCGCGGACGACGACCTCGTGGGACAGCAGCGCCACCGCCCACCATGCGACGACGGTCAGCAGCTGGAGGCCCGGGAGCGGCTCGGCTGGCGCGGGCTGCTCCTCCAGAGCGAGCCAGCCGTCGGCCAGGGTCAGCCGCAGCGCCTCGAGCTGCGCCCCGGCGCCGGCGCTCCACCCGTCACCGACGCCGAGCAGCCACGGCAGCGCGGCGAGGAGCCCGGCACCGGCCAGGACGGCCGCCACCACGCCGGGCAGCCGCGCGCGGCGGGCGATCGCGGCCACGAGCAGGCCGATCGCCGCGGCCGTCAGGGCGGTGGCGCGCCAGGAGGTGTCGGTGAACACACGGTCGTAGGCCGGCACGATGGCCAGCAGGACCAGGGCCAGTAGGAGGGTGAGCAGACCGTCGCGGCGCATCAGCCGGCCCGCGCGGTACTCGTCGGGGTGCCCCGGCTGCCGCGCCCGAGCAGGTCCCTCCAACGGTCCTCGAGGCGCTCACCGCCGGCCAGCCGCGTCGCCCGCCAGCCCGCGGCCCGCAGCCCGGCGATCGCGTGCGCTGCCGCCGGGTCCGCCGAGGTCGCACCGGCGTAGGTGGCGGCGTCGATGATCACGGCCAGTCGGCTGGAAGCGCCGCGGCCGGCGCGGACCAGGGCCGCCAGCTCCTGGGGATCGGGAGCGGTCACGACGGCGATCAACGTGCCCTCCCCGGCGGCGCTGGTCGCGACCTGGCGCAGCAGCGCGGTGAGGTCGACGTCGGTCGGTTCCAGGGCAGCCAGCGTCGGCATCCACGCGTCCGCGGGCACCGGCGTCGCGACGTCGCGGGTGGGGCGGTCGAGCAGCGTCACGCCCCGACCCCGGGTACCGAGGTGGTGGGCCACGCTGGCCGCGGTGGCCACCGCCACCTCGAAGCTGCTGGCGGGCCCGGTCCCGGCGTGCCGGTCGGGTCGGATGTCCAGCAGGACGGTCGCCCGGGGGGAGGTGGCCTCCTCGGCGCGCCGGACCATGAGCTTGCCCCGGTGGGCGGTGGAGGCCCAGTGCACCGCCCGCAGGTCGTCGCCGCGGACGTACTCCCGGATGTCGGCGAGGTCGTCACCGTGGATCGTCGCGCGCCGTGGTCCGCTGGCGACCGCGCCGCTCGCCCCGCCGAGCGGGGCACCCGGTGGCAGTGGCCACACCGGGGGCTGCACCGTCAGGACCCCGGTGCTCGGGATCGACCGGCGACGTTGGACGAGCCCGAAGGGGTCCCGGATCGTCGCCGTGAGGGGACCGAGGGTGAACCGGCCGCGGTGTCGACCCTCCAGTTCGACCGACACGTCGAGCATCCGGTGGGGGGCGAGGACCGGGAGGCGGGAGGCGCTGGGTCGGGCCAGGACCGCTGGGACGGCATCCTCCAGCCACGCGGGGGGGCTCGGGACCCGTCCGGTGTTGCGGACCAGCAGGTCGACCCGGGCCCGACCACCGAAGGGCAGCGTCCCGGGTTGGATCCTCCGGTCCACCACCAGGCGCAGCGGTGCGACCAGGATCCACACCACCGCCCCCACCAGCAGGACCAGCAGGGCCACGGCCAGCACCTGGAGTTGCGGGACCCCGAGCAGCCGGGCCGCCAGCCACAGCACGACCACCGCGACCCCGGTGCCGACACCCCGCCTGGTCACCGGATCACTCGGTGGGGACCGGCATGCCGCTGAGCACGTCGGTGATCACATCGACCGCCGTGATCCCGGCCAGCTCCGCGTTGGGCCGCAGGATCAGCCGGTGGGGGAGCACGTGGGGCGCCAGCAGCTTGACGTCGTCGGGGATGACGTGGTCACGGCCCGCGATGGCGGCCGTGACGCGCACGGACCGGATCAGCGCCAGGGAGGCCCGTGGTGAGGCGCCGAGCTCGACGTCGTGGTGCTCACGGGTGGCACGGCACACCGCGATGAGGTAGCGCTCGATCGGCTCGCTGACGCGAACGGCACGGATCGTTCGGATGGCATGGACGACCGAGGCGGTGTCGCAGACCGGGGTGAGCTCCTCCAGCCGGTCCTTGGCCCCATGGGTCCGCACGATCTCGAGCTCGTCGTCGGCGTGGGGGTAGCCGATCGCGATGCGCATCAGGAAGCGGTCGCGCTGCGCCTCGGGCAGCGGGTAGGTGCCCTCGAGCTCGATCGGGTTCTGGGTGGCGATCACCATGAAGGGTCGGGCCAGGTGGTGGGGGGTGCCGTCGATCGTGACCGTGCGCTCCTCCATCGCCTCGAGCAGCGACGACTGGGTCTTCGGGCCGGCACGGTTGATCTCGTCCCCCAGCACGATGTTGGCGAACACCGGACCGGGCCGGAAGGCGAAGCTGCCGGTGTCGGGGGCGTACACCGTCACGCCGGTGACGTCCGAGGGGAGCAGGTCGGGGGTGAACTGCACCCGCGAGACCGAGCAGTCGATCGACCGGGCCAGCGCCTTGGCCAGCAGGGTCTTCCCGACCCCGGGGACGTCCTCGACGAGCAGGTGTCCCTCGGCGAGCAGCGTGGTCAGAGCCAGCCGGACGACCCGGTCCTTGCCCCGGATGACCCGGTGGATGTTGCTCTCGATCGCCTGCAGCGTGGTCGAGACAGCCGGGAGGTCGATCGGTGGTCGGGGGGCATCGAGCTGTTCGGTGCTGGACACGAAGGCTCCCGGAACGCGATGCGCGGAGGGTGGGCGTCGCGTCGCGGGGCCGGGGTGCGGGTCGCGGCGGACCCGATCCGCAGAGTACCCGGGGGGGCCGTCCCTGCTCCCGGACAGCTGGCCGCGCCAGCACCTCGCACCTGACGTCGGTGTCAGGTCTGCGGTAGCGTCCCTCGGGGCGTGACGAGGGGAGCCTGGCGGTGGGGGACGGGGCCGACGGTGGCGGGCGGCGCACCAGCCGCGGCGAGCGCACGCGTCGACGCCTGCTCGAGGCCACCCGGGAGGCCGTTGCGGCACGCGGCTACGTGGCCGCACGGGTCGAGGACATCGTCGCGCTCGCCGGTGTCAGCCACGGGACCTTCTACACCTACTTCGAGAACAAGGCCGCCGCGCTGGACGCCCTGATCGGTGTGACGGCCGAGGAGCTGCAGGCGGTGGTCGATGAGCCCTGGGACGGGCCCGACGGCGCGGCGACGATCGAGGCGGTGATCGGCCGGTTCGTGGCCGTGTTCGCCACCCCCGCGGCGGTGGTACGGGCGTGGCTCGAGGCCAGCGCCCACGACGCCCACTTCGCCGAGCGGCTCCGCGAGGTGCGCGGGGGCTACGTCCGCCGGGTCGCCGAGGGGCTCACCCCGTCACTGGCAGGCACGGGCCACGATCCCGCCCTCGCGGCTTCCGCGCTGGTGGCGATGGTCGAGGGTGCGGTGACCCAGGGGGTGGTGGGCCGCGACCAGATCGAGCAGGGGGAGGTGGTCCGCACGCTGCGCAGCCTCTGGATCGGTGGGGTCGTGCGGCTCGCAGAGGACATGGCGGGCTGACCCGGACGGTGACCCCCGGGGCCCGTGAGGGCCTCACCACTTCCCGCCACCTGCGGTCGAGCGCGCCGGGGTCCGGCCCGTCGGCCGCCCCGAGGGAGCACCGGGAGCGCCGTCGACGGGGCGTCGATGAGCGCTGAGCGGTCGTGCCAACGCTGAGCGTAACGGGCTCTGGCCATCCCCGGCCACCGCCCTCCACCTCGCTCCCCGGTCGCTGCCGGGCGATCGGCGGGGCGTGGTGCCCGGATCGGGTCGTCGAGGTGGTTGCGGAGCGTTGACCGGTGGAGTGGTGAGGCGTAGAGTGGCGCGATGTGGAGCGGCCTCCCATCGGAGGGTGCACGGACCTAGGGGTCGATGGACCCGCGGGAGGCACGACGACGGTGTTCCTGGGAGAGCACCAGCACACGCTGGATGTGAAGGGCCGGGTGATCCTCCCGGCCCGCTTCCGGGACCGGTTGTCCAGCGGTCTGGTGTTCGCGCCCTCCCAGGACCGGTGCATCGACATCTACCCGCTGACGGCGTTCGAGCGCCGCGTCGAGCAGCTGCGGGCGGTCCCGCGTGAGGACCAACGGGCGCGCGCCTACCTGCGGGTGTTCCTCGCCGGTGCCCACGAGGAGAAGCCCGACGCACAGGGCCGGGTCACCATCCCGACCCGACTGCGGGAGTACGCCGGTCTGGAGCGTGAGCTGACGGTCAACGGTGCCGACGAGAAGGTGGAGATCTGGGCCCGGGAGGTCTGGGAGCAGTACCGCACCCAGGCCGAGGACGCCTTCGCGAACCTCGACGGGCCCTTCCTCGCGGGGACGCCGTGACCGGCGCGGCCCTCCATGTCCCCGTACTCCTCGACCGGGTCGTAGAACTGCTGGCCGACGCACCCGACGGCGTCGTGGTCGACGGCACGGTCGGGGCCGGTGGGCACGCCCGGGCCGTCATCGAGGCGCGCCTGGAGCGCTACGGCCGGGCGGAGCTGCTCGGTCTCGATCGTGACCCCGATGCGCTCAGCCTGGCAGCCGAGCACCTGTCCGACCTGGCCGACGACGAGCGGGTCACCCTGGAGCTCGTCCGGGTCCGCTTCGACGCCCTGCCCGAGGTCCTGGATGCCCGGGGCACCCCCCTGGCCAGCGGCGTGTTGCTGGACCTCGGGATCTCCTCGATGCACGTCGACCGTGCGGACCGTGGCTTCAGCTACCGGGCCGAGGGGCCGCTCGACATGCGGATGGATCCGGACCTGCCGACCACCGCCGGCGACCTGGTCCACGAGCTCGCAGCGCCGGAGCTGGCCGGCCTGCTCCGCCGCTACGCCGACGAGCCGCACGCCGCACGGATCGCCCGCGCGATCGTCGCGGCCCGACCCATCACCTCCACGGTCCACCTCGCCAGCGTGGTCCGCGAGGCGGTCCCCGCCGCGGCACGTCGTCGTGGGGGACACCCGGCGACCCGCACGTTCCAGGCGCTCAGGATCGCCGTCAACGCCGAGATCGACGCCCTCGAGGCCGTGCTGCCCAGCGTGGTCGAGCGGCTGGTCCCGGGTGGGGTCGCGGTCGTGATCGCCTACCACAGCCTGGAGGACCGCCCCGTCAAGCGCGCCTTCGCCACCGCCGCCACCGGCTGTCTGTGCCCACCCGGGCTGCCGGTGTGCGCCTGCGGTCACACCCCCGAGGTCGAGCACCTCGTCCGTCGTCCCGAGCGGCCCTCGCCCGAGGAGATCGCCGCCAACCCCCGAGCGTCGTCGGCCCGTCTGCGGGCCGTGCGACGGCGTGCCGAGGAGTCCTCGTGAGCGCCATCACCGCACCCCTCCGTCGCACCCGCCCCGAGCTCGATCGTCCGGGGCAGCGCTACCTCAGGGGGGTCGAGGAAGCCGTTCCCCGTCACACCCTCGCCTACGCCATCGTGATGATCCTGGTGTTCGCCGCCGCGGTGTTCGGCGCCGTGTCGCTGAACGCGCTCGCAGCCGGTGCCTCGGTCGAGGCCAGGGACCTGGAGGCCCACGTGACCGAGGCCGAGCGGGTCTACGCGCAGCTGATCGCCGACGTCGCGGCCCTGGAGGATCCGGCCAGGGTCCGGGCGGCGGCCCTGGAGATCGGCATGGGGCCCCCGGGGCCCGTGCGGCACCTGAGCCTCGAGCGCAACCTCCCGGCCGATGGCGCGGTCCCGGAGACCCGCACCCCCGACGCGGCCGCCGATCCCCTCAAGCCCGTGCTGTCCGTGGAGCGATAGCTCATGCCCCGACCGACGCTACGCCGCTCCAGCCGCGGAACCGCCGTCCTGCGCACCGATGAGCAGGTGGCCGTCCGACGGATCCGGTGGACGCTCGCGATCTTCGCGGTGCTGGTCCTGGCCACCACGGCCAAGCTCGTGGAGATCCAGGTCCTCGATGCCGCCGATCTGGCCGCGGTCAGTGAACGCCAGCGGGCCCGCACGATCGAGCTGCCGGCGACGCGGGGGCGGATCTACGACCGTGACGGCGACGTCCTGGCCACCTCGGTGCAGGCAGCGACGATCTACGCCGACCCCCGCGCGTTCCGGTCCACCGAGACCCCGGACGGGTTGGAGGTCCCCGCGGCGGGCGCTGCCGGCGACGTGGCGGCTGCTCTGGCCCCCGTCCTCTCCCAGGACGCAGCGACCATCACCGAGCGGCTGGAACAGGACCGTCACTTCGTCTACCTCGCCCGTCAGGTCTCCCACGAGGTGGGGGAGGAGGTCCGTTCGCTCGGGCTGCCCGGCATCGGCGTGCTCGTGGAACCGCATCGGCTCTACCCGGCCGGGCCCCTGGCGGGGCAGGTCGTCGGGTTCACCGACATCGACGCCCAGGGGCTCCAGGGGCTGGAGTCGGTGTACGACGGGGTGCTCTCGGGGACCCCGGGCACGCTGCTCCTCGAACGTGCCCCGGGTGGGCTGGACATCGCTTCGGGGGTCCGCGAGCTCAGCCCACCCGCGGTCGGGACCGACGTCGTCCTGAGCCTGGACCGGGAGGTCCAGCACGTCGCCGAGGTCGCCGCGGCCGGGGCGATGGAGCAGTACGACGCGATCGGCGCCAGCATCGTGGTGACCGAGGTCGGAAGCGGTGACATCCTGGCGATGGCCAGCACCCCCGGCTTCGATCCGAACCAGCGTGGCGACGAAGACCCGTCCGACCGACGCAACCGGGCGGTCACCGACATCTTCGAGCCCGGGTCGACCCAGAAGGCGCTCACGATCGCCGCCGCGCTCGAGGAGGGGATCGTCACCCCCTCGACCACGATGTCCGTCGCCGACGCCATCCGCGTCTCCGGCTCGACCTTCACCGACGCCTCGAGCCACCCCACGTCGCAGTGGACCGTCACCGAGATCATGGAGCGGTCCAGCAACGTCGGCACGATCCAGATCGCCCAGCAGCTCGGATCCGAGCGGCTCGACGCGTACCTGCGCTCCTTCGGCTACGGGCGACCCACCGCGCTCGGCTTCCCCGGTGAGTCCGGGGGGCTGCTGCGCCACCACGAGGACTGGTGGGGGACCTCGCTGCCGACCATCGCGATGGGGCACGGGGTGGCCGTCTCCCTCCTACAGCTCGCCAACAGCTACGGCACGATCGCCAACGACGGCGTCGCGGTGTCACCACGCCTGGTCCGGGGCACGGTCGGCGAGGATGGCCGGCTCAGCCCCGTTCCGACACCCTTGGGGGAGCGGGTCATCTCCACGACCACCGCCACCTCGGTGCGTGCCATGCTCGAGGAGGCGGTCCACGGTGAGGCCGGGACCGGCGGCCTGGCCCAGGTCGACGGCTACCGCGTCGCCGGGAAGACCGGGACGGCCCGCAAGCCCGCCGACGGCGGCGCGGGCTACAGCAACCAGTACATCGCGACCTTCGTCGGCATGGCTCCGGCTGACGACCCCCGGGTCGTCGTCGCCGTCATGATCGACGAGCCCTGGCCCTTCTACGGGGGGTTGACGGCGGCACCGGTGTTCGCGGAGGTGATGCAGGCGGCGCTGGTGGCGCTCCGGGTCCCTCCCGAGGGGGCCGGGGACGAGCTGCCCACCGCGCTGCAGTTGGCCGCCGAGCACGCCGCCCGCATCGCCGACGCCGAGGTCGCCGCGGCGGACGCCGCCGCGCGGGCGGTCCTGGAGGGCGGTCCCGGGCTCGTCGGCGACGCGGCCGGTGATCCTCCAGCGGAGCAGGCTGCCGGCGTCGCCGATCCGCCGTGATCCGGACGGCAGCCCGCTGCCGGCCACCGTCCCCCGCCCGTTCCACCTCCACTGGGGGGCCGGGACACCCCGTTACGCTCCCGCGCGTGTACCCAGGGCGTGCGCAGCCGGCTCGCGTCCGTTTTCCGGCTGGACGAGACCCGACCAGGACCACCGTGACCGCGACCCTCGCCGAGGTGGCCGCTGCCCTCCCGGGGGCAGGGGTGCACGGGCCTGCACGGGACACCGCGGTCCCGCTGGTCGACGCGACCCACGACAGCCGCCAGGTCCGTGCCGGCTGGTTGTTCTGCGCGGTCGTCGGCGCCCGCGCCGACGGTCACGATCACGCGCCCCAGGCCGTGGACGACGGTGCCCCGGCCCTGCTGGTCGAGCGCCCGCTCGACCTCGACGTCCCCCAGCTCGTCGTGCCCTCGGTCCGGGCCATGATGGGCCCCGCTGCGGCGGGGGTCCACGGCCATCCGAGCCGGCAGCTGACGGTGGTCGGCACCACGGGCACCAACGGAAAGACCACGGTCAGCTACCTGCTGGAGGGCGCCTTCGCGGCCGCGGGGCAGGGCACCGGGGTGATCGGCACCGTCGAGACCCGGGTGCTCGGTGAGCCCATCCCCGGGGTCAGGACCACGCCGGAGGGCACCGACCTGCAACGCCTCCTGCGCCACCTCCACGACCGGGGCGTCGACGCGGTGGCCGCCGAGGTGTCGAGCCACGGCCTCGACCTGCACCGGGTGGACGGCGCCCGCTTCGACGTCGCGGTCTACACCAACCTGTCCCAGGACCACCTCGACTGGCACGGGACCATGGAGCGGTACCTGGCCGCCAAGGCGCGGCTGTTCACGCCCGCCTTCACCGACCGGGGTGTGGTGTTCCTGGACGGCCCGTGGGCCGATCGTCTGCTCGCCGCAGCCACCGTGAAGGTGACCACCGTGGGCTGGGCGGGGCAGCGCCAGCCGGGAGCCAGGGTCCCCGAGGTGGCGATCGTGGAGGCGCGCAGTGACGTCACCGGCGGGTCGGCCCGGCTGCGTGGGCTCGTCGGCGGGGACCTCCCGATCAGCACCCGGCTCCCCGGAGCCTTCAACCTCGCCAACGCCGCGGTCGCCGTGGTGGCCGCGGTCCGTGCCGGGGTGCCGCCCGAGGTCGCGGCTGCCGGGGTCGCCTCGGCGCCGGGGGCGCCGGGCCGGCTCGAACGGGTCACCGCGCCCGCAGGCCCCGCCGTGTTCGTCGACTACGCCCCCACCCCCGAGGCCGTACGCACCGTCCTGGGGACCCTGAGGGCCGCCCTGCCGGCGGGTGGACGGATCGGGATCGTCCTCGGCTGTGGCGGCGACCGCGACCGGGACAAGCGCGCGCTGATGGGGGCCGCGGCGGCGACGGCCGACCTCGCCGTGCTCACCTCCGACAACCCGCGCAGCGAGGATCCGGCCGCGATCCTCGAGGTCATGACCGCGGGGGCGCGGGCCGCTCTGGCCGAGGGCGCGGTGGCGCAGCTGCGCGTCGAGCTCGACCGGCGGCGGGCGATCGCGCTGGCGCTCGAGCAGGCGGGTGACGACGACATCGTGCTGATCGCCGGTAAGGGCCACGAGACCGTGCAGGAGTTCGCGGACCGGACCGTCACCTTCGACGATCGCGCCGTCGCGGCGGAGCTGCTGGAGAAGCGGGCGGTGGGCGGATGATCGCCGTCCTGGTCGGTGCCGCGGTCGCCCTCATCGTCGCCCTGGTGGGCACGCCTCTGGTCGTCAGCTACTTCCGGCAACGCGGGTTCGGCCAGCCGATCCGCGACGAGGGCCCCGAGAGCCACCAGTCCAAGGCCGGGACGCCGACGATGGGCGGTACGGCCATCGTCCTGGCTGCCGTGATCGGCTACGGCGTCGCCCACCTCGGCACCGCCAACATCACGCTCGCTGGCCTGCTGGTGCTGTTCCCCTTCGTCGGCATGGCCGTCGTGGGCTTCGCCGACGACCTGATCAAGCTGCGGATGCGGCGCAACCTGGGCCTGAACAAGACCACGAAGTTCGCCGGGCAGGCCCTGATCGCCGTCGGGTTCGCGACGCTGGGACCGGCGTTCGCCGGGCTGCCCCGCAACATCTCGATCGTCGGAGACCTCGCCTTCGACGTGTCCACGCCGGTGTTCATCCTGTGGATGTTCCTGCTGCTGACCGGGGCCTCCAACGCCGTCAACCTCACCGACGGACTGGACGGGCTGGCGGCCGGCTCCGCCGCGCTGGTCTTCGGCAGCTACACCCTGGTGGGGTTCTGGCAGTTCCGGAACTCCGTCGACTACCCGATCGGTGCCAGCGAGGCCCTCGACATCGCCATCATCGCCGCCGCGGTGACGGCCGCCTGCGCCGGGTTCCTGTGGCACAACGCACCCCCGGCGCGGATCTTCATGGGGGACACGGGTTCCCTGGCGCTCGGCGGGCTGCTCGCCGGCATCGCGGTCGCGACCAACACCCAGGTGCTGCTGGGGCTGTTCGGGGGCCTCTTCGTCGCCGAGACCCTGTCGGTGATCATCCAGGTCGCGGTGTTCAGGACCACGGGCAAGCGGGTGTTCCGCATGGCGCCGATGCACCACCACTTCGAGCTGCTCGGCTGGCAGGAGACCACGATCATCGTGCGGTTCTGGATCCTGGCGGGCCTCGGGATCGCCCTGGGCCTCGGGGTGTTCTACGCCGAGTGGATCAGCCGGGTCGGGACGCTGCCGTGACCGGCCTCGACGCCGTCCGATCCACCACGCCCCTCGCGGTCGGGCGGGCCCTGGTCGTGGGCGCGGGCGCATCCGGGCTCGCCGCGGCCCGCCTGCTCGTGGGCGCCGGCGCCGAGGTGGTGCTGGTCGACGAACGCGCCGGTGAGGACGCCGACGCGGCGGTGGCGGCGGCCCGGAGCACGGGCGCCGAGGTGGTGTTCGGCCGCCGGGCGGTGGAGGTGTTCACCTCGGGCTTCGACCTCGTCGTGCCCTCGCCCGGCGTCCCCGAGCACGCCGCGGTGTTCGCCGACGCGGCCACCGCCGGCACCCCCGTGTGGTCCGAGCCCGAGCTCGCCCTGCGGCGCTTCCCGCGGCGCCTTCTGGCGGTGACCGGGACCAACGGCAAGACCTCCACCACCGAGCTGCTCACGGCGATGTGCGTGGCCGCAGGCGTGGACGCCCACGCCTGCGGCAACATCGGGCTGCCCGTCAGCGACGCTGCGGCTGCCAGCGACGCCGATGCCACCCTGGTGGCCGAGCTCTCCAGCTTCCAGCTGCGCTTCACCTCCACCCTGGCACCGGAGGTGGCCGTGCTGCTGAACGTCGCTCCCGATCACCTCGACTGGCACCGCGACCTCGCCAGCTACCACACCGCCAAGTCGCGCATCTTCGCCTGGCAGCGACCCGACCAGTGGGCGGTGGCCAGCGAGGACGACGCGATCGCCCGCGCGCTGCGGGACGGCACCGGGCCGGGCCGGCCCGCGGGCTTCTCCGCCGAGCGCCCCGTGGCCGTGGGCGTCGGGCGGCAGGTCGATGCCGGGGCAGCGGTGCTGGCCGCGACGATGGATGGCACCACGCAGCCACTGCTGCCGATCGCGGCGCTCGCCCCCGACGGGGGCCCGGTCCCCGTCCACCGGGTCGCCAACGTCGCTGCGGCGGCCACCGCGGCGCTCCTGGCGGGGATCGGGCCGGCCGCGGTCACCAGCGCGGCGGTCGCGACGCTGCCGGGTCGGCACCGCTTCGAGGTGGTCGCCACCGACCGCCGCGGGGTGCGATTCGTCGACGACTCCAAGGCCACCAACGTCCACGCGGCGATGGCGTCGTTGGCATCGGCCGGTCCATCGGTCTGGATCGGGGGCGGGTTGGCCAAGGGCGTGGATCTGCGCCCGCTGGGCGCGGCCCTCGGCGACGTGCACGACGCCGTGCTGATCGGGACGGCTGCCGAGGAGCTGGCCGAGGTGTGTGCGGCCGCGGGTGTGGCCGCGCAGCAGGTGCCCGACCTGGACACCGCGGTGATGGTCGCCGCGCGCTTGGCCGCGCCGGGCGAGACCGTGCTGCTGGCGCCCGCCTGCGCATCCTTCGACCAGTTCGGCTCCTACGCCCAGCGCGGCGAGGTCTTCACGAGCGCGGCCCGGCGGGCTGCGGCCGGCGGGGCCACCACCTCGTCACCAGGGGGAGAGCGATGAGCATCGACGAGGCACCAGGACAGCAGCGCGAGCGTCCGGCCGGCACCGAGGCCCCCTCCGGTGGCCGATGGGCCCGGATCCGGGCCCGGTGGCAGCCCGGTCCCTGGACCGCCGATGCGACCGCCCTGACCGTCCTGACCCTGCTGCTCCTGTTGCTCGGCCTGGTCATGAGCTTCTCCGCCTCCTTCGTCCCGGCGGCCGAGGCCGGCGATCCGTTCGCCGTCTTCCGTCGGCAGGTGGGCTGGGCGGCGATCGGCCTGGTCGCCTTCATGACCGCAGCCCGGCTCGACCACCGGATCTGGCGGGGTCTGGCCTGGCCGCTGCTGCTGGTGGCCATGATCGGCCTGGTCCTGCTCCTGGTCCCAGGTGTCGGGGAGACCCGCTACGGCTCGACCCGGTGGATCGGCATCGGCCCGTTGTCGATCCAGCCCTCCGAGATCGCCAAGCTGGCCGCCCTGCTGTGGCTGGCTGACGTCCTGGAGCGCAAGCGACCCCGGAACGGGCTGCCGCAGACCACCGAGCACCTGCTGATCCCCGCGCTGCCCCTGCTGGTCCTGCTGGCCGCGCTGGTCCTGGCGCAGCCCGCCCTCGGCACCACGATCCTTCTGGCGATGATCATCAGCGCGGTGCTGTGGGTCGAGGGGCTCCCCGGCCGCATCGTGACAGCCGCCGTCGTGCTCGGTGGTCTGGCGGTCGCCGCGCTCGCCGTGGTCGCCCCCTACCGCGTCGCGCGGATCCGCGGGTGGCTGTGGCCCGAGCGCTTCCCTCTGGACGAGGGGTTCCAGCTCCTGCAGTCCCGGTACGCGCTGGGCTCGGGCGGCACCTTCGGGCTGGGTCTGGGCTCCTCGCGGGGCAAGTGGCCCTTCATCCCCAACGCGGACACCGACTTCATCTTCGCGGTGATCGGCGAGGAACTCGGGCTCGTGGGTGCCCTGCTCGTCGTCGCCCTGTTCAGCATGCTGCTGTACGTGGGCCTGAAGGTGTCCTACGCCGCCACGGACGGCTTCGGTCGCACCGTGTCGCTGGCGGTCACCGTGTGGATCGTGGGCCAGGCGCTGGTCAACATCGGTACGGTCACCGGTTTGCTGCCGATCACCGGGGTCACCCTGCCGTTGGTGTCCGTTGGTGGGTCCTCCCTGGTCTCGACCCTGTTGGCGCTCGGCATCCTCGTGGCGATCGCCCGGCGTCCCAGCCCAGCGACGTCCGGCACCGCCGCCAGGGGAGGCCATCCGTGACCCGCACGATCCTGCTCGCCGGTGGTGGCACCGCCGGCCACGTGTTCCCCGCCCTGGCCGTGGCCCGTGAGCTG
>PWEU01000219.1 GCA_003554005.1 Nitriliruptoraceae bacterium | reverse complement strand
GAGGGGCCGGAGCCCGCATCGTCGAGAACATGGAGACCTCCCTCGGGGTCCCCACGGCGACCAGCGTGCGCGACGTGCCGGCGAAGCTGCTGGAGGTCAACCGCGGGTTCATCAACAACTACCTGCGTCGCCAGCGAGGCGGGAAGGTCTCGTTCACCCACCTGATCGCCTACGCGATGGTCAAGGCCGTGCAGGACGTCCCGGCCATGCGCACGGTCTACACCGAGACCGACGAGGGCAAGCCCGCGATGATGCGCACCGAGCGCTTCGGGCTCGGGCTCGCTGTCGATGTCGAGAACGACGACGGGTCCCGCTCCCTGCTGGTCCCCGTGATCCAGGACGCCACCTCGCTGTCCTTCGAGGCGTTCCTGCGGGCCTACGAGGAGATCATCCGCAAGATCCGCACCCGCAAGCTCGACCCCGCGATGTTCTCGGGCACGACGATCACGTTGACCAACCCGGGCACGATCGGCACCGTTCACTCCATCCCGCGGCTGATGGCCGGGCAGGCGGCCATCCTGGGCGTGGGCGCCATCGGTTACCCGTCGGCCTACCAGGCCGCCGATCCGCGCACCCTGGCCAAGCTCGGGGCGAGCAAGGTCATCACCCTGACCTCCACCTACGACCACCGGGTGATCCAGGGCGCCGAGTCGGGGATGTACCTGCAGCGGGTCCACCAGCTGCTGCTCGGTGAGGACGGCTTCTACGACGAGGTGTTCGCTTCCCTCGGCTTGCCGTACGAGCCGGCGAGGTGGAGCACCGACCGCACCGATCTCGATGACGAGACGGACCTGCTCACCAAGCAGATGAAGGTCGGGCAGCTCGCCAACATGTACCGGGTCCGTGGGCACCTCATCGCCGACCTCGACCCGCTGCGGCAGTCCCGCGTGGCGCTGCACCGTGAGCTCGATCCGACCTACTACGGCCTGTCGATCTGGGACCTCGACCGGGAGTTCGTCACCGACGTCGGTGGCGGTGACCGACGGGTGCAGCTGAGCGAGACGCTCGGCGTGCTGCGTGATGCCTACTGCCGCACGATCGGTATCGAGTACGGCCATGTGCTCGACCCGGAGCAGAAGCAGGGGATCCGGTCCCGGGTCGAGGGCGCAGAGGAGGAGCTGTCGGCCGAGGACCAGCTGTGGATCCTGTCCCGGCTGAACGCCGCCGAGGCGTTCGAGTCCTTCCTGCACACCAAGTACGTGGGGCAGAAGCGCTTCGGGCTGGAGGGGGGCGAGTCGCTGATCCCGCTGCTGGACGCCATCTGCGAGGCCTCCGCTGACAGCGGCGGCGTCACCGACATCGTCATGGGCATGGCGCACCGGGGCCGCCTCAACGTGCTGTCCAACATCGTCGGCAAGTCCCACCGGCAGATCTTCGGCGAGTTCGAGGGGCACATCGACCCCGACACGGTCCAGGGCTCCGGCGACGTCAAGTACCACCTCGGCACCCGGGGCACCTACCGCTCGCGTGCGGACAACGAGGTGGAGCTCCACCTGCCACCGAACCCGTCCCACCTCGAGGCGGTGAACCCGGTGGTCGAGGGGATCGCCCGGGCCCTGCAGGACACCGGCGTCCGTGGCGAGGAGGGCGAGCGTCGCCACCCCGCGCTGCCGGTGCTGATGCACGGGGACTCCGCTTTCGCCGGACAGGGCGTGGTGGTGGAGACCCTGAACCTGTCGCAGCTGCGGGGGTACCGGACCGGCGGCACGATCCACGTGGTGATCAACAACCAGGTCGGGTTCACCCCCTCGCCGGAGGCCTCACGGTCGTCGTTCTACGCCACCGACGTGGCCAAGACGGTCCAGGCGCCGATCCTGCACGTCAACGGCGACGATCCGGAGGCCGTCGTGCGGGTTGCCCGCCTGGCCTTCGCCTACCGCGAGACCTTCCACCGCGACATCGTGATCGATCTGATCTGCTACCGCCGACATGGCCACAACGAGGCGGACGACCCGTCGTTCACCCAGCCACGGATGTACGACCTGATCGACGGGCACCGCTCCGTGCGCAAGCTCTACACCGAGTCGCTGGTCCGGCGTGGCGACATCTCGCTGGAGCAGGCCGAGGAGGCGCTGGAGGATTTCGAGGGGCGGCTGCAGCAGGCCTTCGAGGAGACCAAGCAGGCGGCGCCGCCCGAGCCGCCGAGGGCGGTCCCGCCCGAGGAGCGAGGTGTCCTGGCCGCGGTCGACACCGGTGTGGATCGCGGTCACCTCGACCGCATCGCGGCGGTCCAGTTCGAGGTCCCCGACGGGTTCCACCGCCACCCGAAGCTGGATCGGATCTTCGCCAAGGCGCGGGAACGCTACGACGCGGAGCAGATCGACTGGTCGCTGGGGGAGACCCTGGCGTTCGGGTCGCTGCTGCTCGAGGGCGTCGACGTGCGGCTCGCCGGACAGGACTCCCGGCGTGGGACCTTCTCCCAGCGGCACGCGGTCCAGGTGGACTACCACTCGGGCGAGGAGTACCTGCCACTGGCCAACCTCTCGGCCGACCAGGGGCGCTGGTTCGCCTACGATTCGCTGCTGAGCGAGTACGCGGCGGTGGGCTTCGAGTACGGCTACGCCGTCCAGCGTCCCGAGGCGCTGACCTGCTGGGAGGCGCAGTTCGGTGACTTCATCAACGGTGCGCAGATCGTGATCGACCAGTTCATCGTGGCCGCCGAGGACAAGTGGGCTGAGACCTCCGGCCTGGTGCTGCTGCTGCCGCACGGCTACGAGGGGCAGGGCCCCGAGCACTCCTCGGCGCGGATCGAGCGGTTCCTGGTCCTGGCTGCCGAAGACAACATCCAGGGGGTCAACGCCACCACCTCGGCGCAGTACTTCCACGTCCTGCGGCGACAGATCCACCGCGAGGTGCGCAAGCCGCTGGTGGTCTTCACCCCGAAGTCGCTCCTGCGCTCGCCCGATGCCACCTCGCCGTTGTCCGCCTTCACCGACGGTCGGTTCCACGAGGTGATCGACGACCCGGCGGTGGCCGACGGCCGCCTGGAGCGCGACGAGGTGTCCACGGTGCTGCTGTGCTTCGGCAAGGTCGCCTACGACCTGCTGCGCGAGCGCGAGCAGCGCGACGCACCGGCGGCGGTGGTCCGGATCGAGCAGTTGTACCCCTTCCCCGCAGAACAGCTCACCGAGGTGCTGTCGGCGTACCCGGCGGCGTCCGACGTGTGCTGGGTCCAGGAGGAGCCGGAGAACATGGGGGCGTGGGGCTTCGTCGATGGCCGTCTGTGGAACCTGCTGGAGGCGCTCGGCGATGGTCGCCAGCTCCGGCGGGCGACCCGGGCGCCGTCGGCGTCGCCTGCGGCCGGTCAGCACGTGGTCCACGAGCAGGAGCACGAGCAGCTGATGGCCGAGGCCTTCGCCCGCCGGGACGACTGAGGGCCCGCGCCATCGCGCCAGCCGCTCCCGCCGCGCTGGTCGGCCCCGCCGCGCTGGTCGGCCCCGCCGCGCTGGTCGGCCCCGCCGCGCTGGTCGGCCCCCGCGGACCCGCCTGTCTTCCCACCGTCGCGAGTTGCAGCAACTATCCGCTGCTTCTCGCTGGGGGTAGCGGTGGTGGCGGCCCGTGGGTCGTCGATCCTGCGAGTTGCAGCGACTATCCGCTGCTTCTCGCTGGGGGTAGCGGTGGCTGGTGGGCTGCCCGGGCCATGGCCAGAGGCCGGGCGCGCTCGGCGACGGTCCGGTGCTCGCATGTTGGCTCTGCGCCGGGCGGGATCGGTGGTCAGCTGCCCATCAGCCGCGGGGCGGGGAGCCCCAGCTCATCGGCCCGCGCGGTCAAGGCGGCGCCGATCCGAGCCAGCAGTGCGCGCTCATCCCGGAGATCCTCAGCCGTGACGTAGATGAGCCGGATGCCGGCCGCCGTCAGCTCCTCATCGCGAACCCGGTCGCTGCTGCGGCCTGCCTCGGTCGCGTGGTCGGCACGTCCCTGGTACTCGACCGCGGACCGAAGCGTGCGGAAGTAGAAGTCCAGGCAGGGCCGAGGCGAGATCCAGACCTGAGCCTCTGCCGGCGGGTCGAAGCGGCTGAGGATCCGGCCCAGTGCGCGCTCCCCGTCACCGGTCGCCGGCGTGGCATCCATCTCCAGCAGCTCGTCGAGGAGGCCACGGCTCGCGTCGCCGGCCATGAGGAGCCGCAGGTGCTGAGCCCTGGCGGTCAGCTGGCCCGATCGGAGCTGGTCGGTCCACCGCAGACGGTCGTGAGCGAGCCGTAGCGCTCTCGGCCGCACCCCCGGCGCACGTGAAGCTGCCTCGATGAGCGCATCAGCGGGGTCGGCGACGCGTACCTCGCCCAGGTGCCACACGGGGCGGTCGGGGTCCGGGTCCGTCCGTACGGCAAACGCCACGCCCGTCACCCGCCGATCACCCGGGACCACGACCTCGAAGCCCTGACCGAGGTCGACGGCCTCCAGATCGAGGAGGCCGAGGGCGGCTGGGCCGGTCAGGGTTGCGCCCGGGCCGCTGCGCAGCGTCGCCGCGACGGCGAACTGGTGCGGATGGGCGGCACCGCCGCGTACGCGGTGGACGCCGCGCAGGAGCCCCTCGAACCGGGAGGTCGCGAGCAGGTGGTCGGCGTCGACACGCCCGACCATGGCCACCAGCTGGCGGCGTGCGAGCACGCCGAGCTGGTCACGGCAGAGTTGGTAGGCGTCATCGGGTGGCTGCATGACCACCAGTCTCGCCGTCCGCGGGCCGGTCGTCCGGATCGGTTCGGCTGCCCTGTGGATAGCCGGACCCCGCGGCGGGTCTGGCCGACCGGGGGCGTCGCGAGAAGCAGCGGATACCGGCTGGAAATCCCCGCCCTGCGGCTGCGTTCGGCCGTGAGCGGCCTGCGGACCGCGAGAAGCAGCAGATAGTTGCTGCTTCTCGCGTGGGGGGGCGGGGGGCCGACGGGGCCGGCCGCCGCGTGGTGGGTCAGGGTTGGATCATCGCGGCGTCGGTGTAGTTGACCGCCGAGTCCCACAGCAGCCACTCGTTGATGCCGGCGTCGTAGGTCGCCCGGATCTGCTCGCGCACGTACTCGGTCCGGTCGGGGTAGCCCAGCCGGATCGGCCAGTTCGAGTCCTCGAGCCAGGGCGCGACCCGCGCCCGCTTGCCCTCGGTGGCCTCCAGCCAGACCTCGAGGTTGCGGTAGACGATGTCGTAGGGCTGCATCAGGGGGTTGGCGACGTCGTACTCGCCCGGTCCCCAGTGGGAGGGGTAGATCATCGGGGAGACGTAGTCCAGCACCTCGGCCAACCGCTCGACGTCCTGGCCGACCTCCCATGGCCGGTCGGCGGAGACACCGTAGAGCGACGCGCCGTGCTCGATGCCGAAGGGCGCGAGCCGCTCGTCGGCTGCGCGGGTGAAGGCGTAGATCTCGTCCTCGACGCTGCCCTCGAGGCCCGGCAGGGTCATGTTGTCGAGGGAGCCGTCGGGCTTGCGCAGGTAGTCCCACAGGATGTGGTCCACGCCCATCGCGGCCGCTTCCTCGGCGATCGCGATGTTGTACTCCTGGACCTCCGGGTTGGCGAAGTTGGCGAAGCCGTTGTAGCGACCGGTGTAGAAGTCGCTGCCATCAGCGGTCTGGATCGCAAGATCCCGCTCATCGTTCGACCACGCCCAGGGCGCCAGGACCGGGTCCGCGAAAGCGACGATGCGCCCGATGACCGGTACGCCGAGGGCGTGGAGTTCCTGGACGGCGGCCTCGAGGTCGATCCGGCAGTCGGGGGTGTCGGAGCCGATGCGCTGGGCGAACTCGTTCTCGGTCGCGAAGCCGACCTTGCCGGTCTCGTCCTTCAGATCCAGCTGCACGGCGTTGATGCGGCCCGCCTCGACGGAGGCCATCACCCTGTCCTTCAGGCTCGGCGAGACCCAACCGCAGAAGGACACGTGGACGCTGCGCATCTCGTCGACGGTGGCGCGCGACGGCACGACGACGAACCCGCCCATCTCGTCGGAGGT
>PWEU01000132.1 GCA_003554005.1 Nitriliruptoraceae bacterium | reverse complement strand
TCCCGCTGCACTACCGGGGGCACCAGCTGCGGGTCCAGCTCGACCACGACTGCCTGAGGGTGAGCGCCGCGCCATCGGACCTGCCAGCGGTGAGGATCGGGTTCGACGACCAGCGCGAGGTACTACGTGGCGGTGAGACGCTGACCTTCGAGATGTCGGGTGACCGCGCACCGGAGTGACCGGACGAGGCGTTCACGTTCGGTAGGCGACCTCGCGGACCTCGGCGAGCAGCGCGGCCACCGCTGCGTCGTCGGCGGCCTCGACGTTGAGTCGGAGCATCGCCTCGGTGTTGCTCGGGCGCAGACTGAACCACCCGTCGCCGGTGTCGATCAGTAGCCCGTCCTCCTCGTCCACCGGGCCTCGTCCGACGAAGTGCGCACGGACGCGGTCCAGCGCGGCCGAGGTGTCGGCCACCTCGATGTCGTGCTCGCCGGAGGCGGCGTAGCGGTCGTAGGGGGCCACCACCTCCGAGAGAGGGCGGCCGGCGTCGGCGACCGCCTCGAGGAGGACGAGCGCGGTGATCACCCCGGAGTCCGCTCGGTGGTTGTCGCGGAAGTAGTGGTGGCCCGAGTGCTCCACGGCGTAGATCGCCCCCGTCTGGGCCATCCGTTCCTTGATGAAGGAGTGGCCGACCCGGGTCCGAACCGCGGTACCGCCCGCGGCCTCGATCGTCTCCGGCACGGTGCGGGAGCAGACGAGGTTGTAGAGCACGGTGGCGCCGGGGTCGCGCTGCAGCAGCCGGTCGGCGACGACCGCCCCCACCAGTGAGGAGGCCACGACCCGGCCGGTCTCGTCGACGGCGAACACCCGGTCGGCGTCGCCGTCGAAGGCGAGTCCCAGCGCGTGTCCGCCGGCACGCACCGCCGCCTGCAGGTCGCGCAGGTTGGACGCGTCCAGCGGGTTGGCCGGATGGTTCGGGAAGCTGCCGTCCAGCTCGAAGTACAGCGGCTCGGTCACGATCGGGGTGCCGGCCACCACGGCCGGCCACACGTACCCGGCCATCCCGTTGCCGGCGTCGACGGCGACCGAGACCTCGGTGAGGGCATCGAGGTCGACGAAGCTGCGGACGTGGGCCGCGAAGCGCTCAAGGAGATCGAGGTGGCTGCGGTCGCCGTGCCGCGAGGGCGGCTGCGGTGCGGGGTCCGAGCCGGTCGCCAACACGTCGGCGGCGACGTCACGCACCGCCCCGAGTCCACTGGAGATCGACACCGGGACAGCGCCGGCGCGGGTCAGCTTGATGCCGTTGTAGCTGGACGGGTTGTGGCTGGCGGTGAACATGGCCGACGGCAACCCGAGCTCCCCCGAGGCGTAGGTGACCATGTCGGTCGAGGCGAGACCCAGATCGATGACGTCATGGCCCTGTGAGGTCACGCCGTCGACGAAGGCGTCCACGAGCCGCGGCGAGGAGGGCCGCATGTCCCGGCCCACGACCACCGCCTGGCCGTCGTCGGCCAGCACCGAGGCCACCGCCACCCCGAGGGCCCGGGCCACCTCGGTGTCCAACTCGACATCGAAGAGCCCGCGGATGTCGTAGGCCTTGACGATGCGGTCGAGCACGTCAGGTCCGGGTCTGGTCAACGGTGGCTCCTCGGCGGGATGCGGGCGCGCACTCTAGCGGCGGCGTGGGGCTCCTAACCTGGCATCCTGGTGCTGCGAGCTCGGGCGCTGCCGGTGGGAGCGGACCGTTCGGTCGCGTTGGGACACGAGTGGGGAGGGCAGCGTGGGGCAGGTCCAGGAGGCCATGATCGTCGCCGGTGGGGCGGGTACCCGGTTGCGTCCGCTGACCGACACCAGCCCCAAGCCCCTGCTGCCCTTCTGTGGCGAGCCGTTCCTCGCGGGCGTGCTGGTTCGGCTCGCCGAGGCGGGGGTCCGGCGGGTGTGGCTGGTCGTGGGTGCCGACCCGTCGCCTTTCATGGTGCTCGAGCCCGTCGCTCGCGCCCACGGGATGGAGCTGGAGTCCGTCCCCGAGCCGGAGCCCCTCGACACCGCCGGGGGGGTGCGGTCGGCGATCGAACGGTGTGAGGGCAGCGTGTTCGTCCTCAACGGCGACGTGCTCACCGATGTCGACCTCGGCGCGGTCGGTCGCGGCCACCTCGCTGCCGGGGCCGACGCCACCCTGGTCCTCACCCGTGTCGAGGACACGTCGACCTTCGGGGTCTGCGTGCTCGACGGCGAGCGGATCACCGGGTTCGTCGAGAAGCCACCCACCGGAACCCTGCCGGGACAGGACGCGGTGAACGCCGGGACCTATGTGCTGGAGCCGGCGGCCCTGGCACGGTTCCCGCTCGGGCGGCTGTCCTTCGAACGTCAGGTGTTCCCGGACCTGGTGGCCGGCGGCGCCCTGGTGCGAGGGGTGGTCAGCGATGCCGCCTGGGCCGACCTCGGGACCCCGGAGCGCTACCTGGAGGGGCACCGGCTCGCGCTGTCCGGGGCCCTCGACTGGCCCACCCTGGCCGCGCTGCCCGCGAGCGCCGACGGTGTCCATCGTGGCGCCGACGTCGAGGTGGCGCCGAGCGCGAGCGTGGTGGGCCCAGCCCTGCTCGCGGCGGGGGTCTCGATCGGCGACGGCGCCCGGATCGGACCAGACGTCGTGCTCGGCGCCGGCTGTCGCATCGGTGCTGGCGCGACCATCGTCGACAGCGTCCTGGCGGCCGGCACCGTGGTCGGCGCGGGCGCGACGGTCGACCGGTTGGTCGCCGGCGAGCACGCCCGGGTCGCCGATGCCGCCGTCATCGACGGCCCCGTGGTGCTCGGTGACGGCGCCCTCGCCCCGGCCGGCCCGACACTCGGGGCGGGAACCCGGATCCCTGCGGTCTGAGCTGGACCCGGTCGCCCACCGCCCGCATACCGGCGGCGCGAGGTCGGTCGCTCGCGCGTCGCCGGCGCGTCGCCGGTCACTCCAATGGGGCTGGCGGTGGACCGAGGATCTGGATCCCGTGCTCGCCGCAGACGTCGGCGACCCGGCCCGGGTCGATCGGGCCCGGCTCCGGCAGCGTGGCCGTCGGGGTCGGCATCCCCAGCGCCGTCACCATCAGGTCGAACCTGGGCGCACGGACGCGGGATCCGGTGATGCACACGAAGGCGGCGGTGTCGGAGGGCACCTGGAAGGTGTGGGGGATGCCGTGGGGGAGGAAGGCGATCCCGCCCTCGCCCGTCAGGAGACGGTCGTCCCCGCTGTGGAAGGCCACCTCGCCGGAGAGGACCACGAAGAGCTCGTCCTCGTCGTCGTGCCGGTGCAGTGGGGGGCCGAGGCCTCGGGGGGCGGCGAACTCGACGACGCTGAGCGCTCCGTCATCACCGCCGCGGACCTTCACGGTCGCGAGGTGGTTCAGGAAGTGGAGGTGGTCTCCCGAGCCGGGTGCGATGACCTCTGGAGCTCGGACGGGCGTGGTGTGGGTGGACATGGCCGGCAGCCTGCCCGGCACCCCTTCAGGGAACCTTCCGACCCGTCGACCGATCCGGTTGGTCGAGGGGCGGGACCACGGCGTCGGGCACCCCGAGCTCGGCCATGGCCGAGCGGTAGGCATCGCTGGCTCGCTCGGCCTCGGCGGCCGCCCCCGCGCGGTCGAGGGCGGTGATCAGGAGCTGGTGGGCGTCGTCGTCGAAGCCGTCGATGTCGCGGAGCCGGTGCGCGAGCTGGACGACGGCTGCCAGTTCGCCACGCTCGAGCAACCGCTGCGCCTCCCGTCGGGCGCTCGGGACGAACCGCGTCTGCGCCTCGGCTCGGGCGCCCTCGGTCCAGGGTTCGTACACATCGTCGGGGAGGAACACGCCGGGATAGGCGGCGACGACGGCCGCATCGTCGGAGGCCCGGAACAGCTCCTCGAGGTCGGTGTCGACCTCCTCCAGATCCAGCCGCACGCTCTCCCGGTCGGCGATCACCCCACCGTGCAGTACGCGCCGCACCCCTGAGAGCTGGACCGACAACCGGGCGCCGAGCCGGTGGCGGTCGGTCTCGTCCGGCCACAGCAGGTCGAAGAGCTCGTCGCGGGTGACCGGCCAGCCCCGGGCGGCGACGAGCCGCTTGCACAGCTGGCGGGCCCGCCGCGAGCCCCACTGCGACGTCGTGACCTCCTGTCCGTCGACGGTCACCGCGAAGCGCCCGAGGGGGGTGATGCGAACGGCCGGTCGACGGCTGGCGGCCACGGGAGCTGAACGGACCGTCCCGGTGACGAAGCGCTCGAACTCGTCCATCCACCCGTCGACGTCGCCCGAGTAGGAGAAGTGGTCCTCACCGGGCTGCTCGAGGAGCCGGGCGTTCGGGAGCAGCGCGACCAGCTCCCGGGCGCGGGCGACGGGGATCACGCGGTCCTCGGTGCGGTGGATCACCAGCACGGGGTGGTGGATGGTCGGAACGAGCTCCCGCACGTCGGCCGTGAAGCTGAGCTCGAGCAGCTCGAGCAGCGAGTCCTGGCTGGCGGCGTAGCGCTCGTAGCGCTGGTGCCAGGCGGGGAAGGTCGGGTCCTGCGCGCTGAGCGTCGGGGCCATGCCGGTCGCCACCGGTGACGCTTCGGTACCCCCCTTGGCGGCGTAGGCGACCGCCCCGACCCGCTGCGCTGCCAGTTGGTCGGCGGTCAGGTCGGGGGGGAGCAGGCCCGCGCCGGTGCCGAACAGGATCAGGCTGTCGACCCGGTCGGGGGAGGTCGCTGCGAACAGCAGCGTCATGGGCCCGCCCTCGGAGTTGCCGAACAGGTGCGCGTGCTCGATCCCGGCGTGGTCCATCACCGCCCGCAGATCGTCGACCCGTTCGTCGAGGTCGGCGATCCGCCCCTTGCGGTCGGAGCACCCCGTCCCTCGCTTGTCGAAGTGGAGGTAGCGGGAGAATGAGGCGAACCGCTCCAGCATCGCTCGGACCGCGGGCTGCTCCCAGGACAGATCGATGTTCTGTGCCGTCGGTGGGACGGCGACGACGGTGTGGTCGCCGCCACCGAACACCTGGTAGGCGATGCGGGCGCCCCGCGCCGGCGCGAACCGGGTCTCGGGCAGCGCGTCCAGCGGCACGGCGGTCTCCCTCTCCGGAGGATCGCCGAACCGTACACCCGGCCGTCACAGGGACGGCCGGGTGCCAGGGGTTGGTGCCGTGACGTCGCCGGCCTCGACGGCGTGGGCTCGTGGCAGCCGTCGTCCGGCTACGTGGTGGGGCAGCTCAGGTTGGGGTTGTACGGGGCGAACATGCCGGCCGGGTTCGCCTGCCACAGCCACACGTGGAGGGCAACGTCCTCACCGACGTCCGGGACATCGTCGGTGAAGCGTTGCCCGAAGAGCTGGCCTTGACCCGCGGGATAGATGTACTCCACGGCGACCAGCCGGAGCCGTCCATCGTCGTGCGGGAGGTAGAGCAGCGCCTGCGGCAGCGTCGGGTCGAGCTGGCCCATACGTGCCCGGTTCACGAAGTGGATGCCCATCGCGCCGGCCCCGTTGGGATCCTCCACGCAGGGGCTGGCTGGGACGAAGCCGTCGGCGAGGGCCACCTCGACGCGGTGGTAGCGGGCGGTGGCGGCCCGGACCCGGGCCAGCTCGGCTCCCAGGCCGGGCGCGCCGCGGCCGAGCGCCTGACCCCGCTGGGTCCGCTCGTTGGCGGCGCTGTCGTGTGGGGCGCCGTCGTGCGCGAGGGCGGGGGTGGCGAGGGTCGCGAGGAGCAGGAGTGCGGTGATGGCTGCCAACCGGCGGATCGAGCCGGGTCGCAGGGTGCGGAACGTCAGCATGGAGGTCCCCTTCAGGGTGCGGATGGTGTGCGTGCACGACCGTGCACGACCACCCTTCCGGGAACCTTCAGGTGGTGGCCGTGGGATCGCCGAGCGCTGGATGCAGCGGCGCTGGGCCGGCGGCCCCGGCCGCCAGCAGTTCGGCGAAGAGCTCCTGGGTCTCGGGTGAGGGGTTGGTCCCGAGCTCCTCCGCGAGCAGCGCCCGCAGCATGCCGTAGTTCCGCAGGGCCTCGGCGT